>JALEXS010000044.1 GCA_022780025.1 Mollicutes bacterium
TGAAAATTCTTGTCTTTTGTAATAGAGATCATTTAGAAAATCTGAATTACGATATTTCATAAATCAAATTATATAGGAAAAAATAAAAAACCACGACAATTAAGTCGTGGACGTGAATCATTTTGATTCACTTTTGTTCTATATATTAATAATTATTAAATTTAAAAATACGGATTTATATTAACTTTTTCTATAAATAAATAAGTGATAACATATTTATTGAGGAAAATATTATGAATAATAATAAAATAAGTATAAGAAAGTGGATCTCATTTATCTTAATTGGTTTAACTGGTCAATTAGCTTGGGCTGTAGAAAATATGTATCTAAATAAATTTATATTTTATTTAGATAATAGTGGATCTTATATGACTTTAATTTCTATTACTGTAGCTTTAAGTGCTATTACTGCTTGTTTAACTACATTATTTATAGGAGCATTATCAGATAAAATAAATAAAAGAAAAATCTTTATAGCAGTTGGTTATATTTTATGGGGATTATCTACAGCTTCATTTGGATTAATTAATACTAATAATATTCATCAAGCCTTTCCTTTAATTAATGCTGGGATGATGGCAGGTATATTAGTAATTATATTAGATTGTGTAATGACTTTTTTTGGAAGTAGTGCTAATGATGCTTCTTTTAATAGTTATGTTACTAGAGAAGTAAATAAAGAAAATAGAGGTAAGGTAGAAGGTGTATTATCTATATTACCTTTAGTAGCAATGCTAATTATCTTTGTTGGGCTAAATTCTTTAACTGATAACGGTAAATGGGATATCTTTTTTTATATTATTGGGGGATTTGTTTTTATAGTAGGGATTATATCTTTTTTCTTATTACCTAAAGAAAGTAATAAGAAAAAAGAAGAAAGTTATTTAAGATTTATTAAAGATGGTTTTAGTATTAAAACTATTAAAGAGAATAAGATACTATATATTACCTTTATTGCTTTTATGATATATGGAATATCTACTCAAGTATTTTTCCCTTATTTAATTATTTATTTTCAATATTCTTTAGGTTTTAGTGGATTAGATTTTATGCTTGCTTTAGGACTTATATTAGTTATAGGTTCTATATTAAGTGTAATATATGGTATTTTAATTGATAAATTTAATAAATATATCATGATTATACCAATTACTATTATATTTATGATTGGATTATTCTTATTAATATTTGTTAATAAGGGTAATTTAGTATTTGCTATTATTAGTGGAATTATTATGATGTCAGGATATATTAGTTTAGGTACTAATTTAAATTCTATAGTTAGAGATTTAATTCCTTCTAATAAAGAAGGATCATTTATGGGTATTAGAATGATTTTTGTAGTTATGATACCTATGTGTACTGGTCCATTTATTGGTGAAGCAATATCAAAAGCTTTTCCATTTGGAACTTATGAAGATTTAGGAGTAGTTAAAGCTTTACCATCTAATAAGATCTGGTTATTTTCTTTATTAATATTATTATTAATATTTATTCCAATTATTTTTATTATTCATTTAAATAATAAAAATAAAGATAATAAGAATAAAGGATTATTATATAAAGATATAGATATTAATATAGATGATATTCCTTTAAAAGAATATCCTCGAAAGACATTAGTTAGAGATTCTTATTTATCACTTAATGGTAAGTGGGATATTGCTATTAGAAAAGATAAGATATTAAATTATAATTTTAATAATAAAGAAGTAATAGTTCCTTATGCGATAGAAACAAAAGCTAGTAAAGTTAATCATCTATTAGAAATAGATGAATATATTCATTATCATAAATTAGTAACATTACCTAAAAACTTTAATAAAGGTAAAGTAATAATAAATTTTGAAGGTATTGATCAAATAAGTGAAATCTATATTAATAATATATTTATAGAGAAACATATCGGTGGTTATGATCGTTTTAGTATTGATGTAACTCCATTTATTAATAATCTTAATCAATTTGATTTATATATTATAGTTAGTGATTCTACTAGTGAATCTAGTTTAACTAAAGGTAAACAAGCTTTATCTAGAGGTGGTATATGGTATACATCTAGTAGTGGCATATATAAACCTATTTGGATAGAGTCTATACCAATTAATTATATTAAAGATATTAAGATTAATCCTTTATATGATAAGAAAGGAGTATCTATATTAGTAAAAACTAATATAGATGATTATGCTTATATTAAATTCTTATCTTATTATTATAAAATACCTACTAATAAGGAATATATAATAGAAAATTTAGATTTACCTACTTGGGATATAGATAATCCTAATTTAATAGATGTTGAAGTTAAATTTTATAATGATTTAGTTCATACTTATTTTGGATTTAGAAAGATTGAAATTAAAGGAAGTAATATATATTTAAATAATAAGAAGATCTTTATTAATGGTTTATTAGATCAAGGATATTATTATGGTAGTGGATTAACTCCTTTAAGTTATGAAGATTATTTAACTGATATATTGAATATTAAGCATTTAGGTTTTAATACTTTAAGAGTTCATATTAAAGAAGAATTAGATTTATTTTATTATTATTGCGATTTAAATGGTATTTTAGTTATTCAAGATATTCCTAATGGTGGTAGTAAATATAAAAATTATACAATGATTAGAGGTGGATTATTACCTTTTATAAAGAAGAAAAATGATCATAATTATAAAGCTTTTTCTAGAGAGGATAAAGAATCAAGAATTGAATACGTTAAGATATTAAATAACATTTTATCTAATTTAAATAATCATCCTTCTGTAATTATCTATACATTATTTAATGAAGGATGGGGTCAATTTGATTCTAAAACAATTTACGAATATGCTAAATCTATTGATAAAAATAGAATTTATGATGTATGTAGTGGGTGGTATGATAATGGATTTAATGAAATATATTCTATACATTCATATTTTTATCCTTTAAAAATATATAAGAAATTAGATAAGCCTTTCTTATTTACTGAGTTTGGTGGATATTCATTAAAACTTAATGATCATTTTTATGGTAATAAAGATTTTGGTTATAAAAAATTTAAATCAATTGATAAATTAACATTAGCTTATGAGAAGTTATTTAAAAAGAAAATTATACCTTTAATTGACAAAGGATTAAGTGGAGTTATTTATACACAATTAAATGATGTAGAAGATGAAGTTAATGGACTTTATACTTTTGATAGAAAAATATTAAAAGTAAAACAAGATAAAATAATTGAGATTAACGACCTTATTAATAAGAAATATTAGGTTTTTAATTATTTCTTATTAGTTTTCTTTTTACTATTTTTATTTTTCTTATTATATTTTTTAGATTTATATTTTCTACGTTTCTTTTTAGAATTGACAATTATAGATATAATAAATATTAATATTAATAATATAATAATAGCTATTAAAGTAATGATATAAACGGTAGATAAATTAACTTTAATATCTACTATATTTTTATATTCTTTATTTTTAAAATCTTTATAAGTTATATCTAATTTATAATCTCCATATAATCCTAATTTATATTTAGTATCAGTAATTTTTATAGTTTCATCATTATGAATAATATTGATAATTAAATCTTTATTATCAATATTAATAGTTTTATTACCTATTTTATAAGTAGTATTTAGAGTAGATAAATCAATAACATCATTAGATATATAATTATTTTTAATATTAGATAAATCTATATTATATGTTTCTATAGGTTCACCTACTTTAATATATTTAATAGATTTAGAATTATTCTCGATATAAGTAAAATTAAATTCATAATATCCATCATCTAATACTAATGAAGTATTATCTAATATTTTAATATCATTAGGAGTTAATCGATTAAAATAAGTTATTTTAATCTTATTTTTATCGATATTTTCATCATTATATGCATAAGTAATACCAGATAAATCAATAGGCTCATTACTATTATAATTTTCTTTATAATTAGACCAAGTTAGATTTAAACTAGATCTTTCTTTTACTCCAGTAGAACTAGATAAATCTAGTTGATAATTTGTATCTTCATTAAAAGCAATATCAGCCCATAAAGGATAATCAATAAATGGATTACGGTTATGTTGAATATATTTATAACATAAATCATTTCTAATTATTTCATGATTATTAACTTCATCTAATTGATTCCAACTTAATAAATCTTTTAAAACTCCGTAATAGGTAGGATTATCTTTAGATTCTAAAGGACTAACAGTATCTTTAATTTTATAAGGAGTATCACTTAATAATAATCTAGGAGTAGGACCATATTTTTCAATTTCTTCATAATTATGGTATCTAGCTGCCATATAAAATATAGATCTAGCTATATCTCCTTTATCTTTTAATAAAGGTTCAATTACATCACTATTAGCAATAGAAGAATATCCTTTATAACTTCCTACTTTATCAGATAAAGAAGATTTACCTTCTACTTTATTTTTATCAATATTACCATAAGGAAGGTCATTATGAATATTACGGTTAGTTAATCCTTCACCCATATGAAGGTTATGCATATCACAACCTGCTAATAGATTTTTATAACCATCATTATCCATATTAAATCCATATGATTTAGGATAAATATGTTCTCTATCTATTTGATATTTATTCTTACCATTAGTTTCACTTTTAATAAATTTATGAGGATTTTCTTCATATAAAATATCACAATATACATTATCTCCATTCCACCAAGATTTCTTTTTATTATTAAGTTTATTTAATTCATCAGTTGTTAAAGGAGATAGATCATAATTTCTATCTAATAAGAAATAATTATACCAACTAGTAGAACCGCCATTATAATCAGCTTTAGTTTGATTTTTCTTTAATATATTTTGTAAGCTAGATAAAAATTCATCACCTTTTAAATCTAGTCCTTCTAAATCTTTATAATAAGATTTAATATCTTCTTTAGTAGATATTAAATCATTAATAGAAGTAATAGATGTAGATTTATTAATAAAATTAATATTAGAAATAGTTAATAAAGGTAATAAAGTTAATAAAGTAAATTTCATATTATTTAGTTAATCCTATAAAATATTTAGCAATTTCATTACTTCCATATTTATAATCAACTAATTTATTATCTTTAATAAAATAGATAGAAGGAGTATAGAAAAAATATGTATTTTCTATATCTTTAGCACCTATCATTTCATCAATCAAAGTGTTAATCATAGATGAATAATTCTCTGGTCTAGGTTTAAAATAATTTCTAAAATCAGTATTATTTTCGACATTTCTATCATATAAAAATGGAGTAATTTTATTCTTTATTTTATTATCTTTATAAGCATCAAAATAGTCTAAAACTGCACCTTTTATTTCAGTACAATATTTACAATTTTCACCATAAAAATAAATAAAATAATTATTACTAGTTTGATTATACATGCTTTCTTTTATATTAGTTAAACCAAATTCTTTATAATAAGAAGAATAAGATCTATCCTTATAATCCTTATAATCTTTAGAACAACTAACTAATAAAATAGATGGTATAATTAATAAAAACTTTGCAAATCTCATATTAAAATTATAATTTAGTATATATTTAATGTCTATTATTTTTTATATTTTGTTAACTCTTCTTTTATACTATTACTACCTAAATAAATATTAGATAAAGATTTATCTTTAATTAAATATAAAGAAGGACAACATAAATAATATATATCTTTTAAATTAGATTTATTAATACTTTCTTTTATTTTTTCTTCTTTACTAATATTACTAGATTCTTTAAATATAGATACATCAAATTCTTTATGTATTATATAAAAATATAATGGTGGATCTAAATTACTATCTAGATAATCTAGTACTATAGATTTAATATTTTCGCAATAAATACATGTCAATTTAAAAAGATAAATATAATAAGATTTATATTCTTTATTAAAGAATTCATCTTTTAAATTATTAATAGAATATAAATCTTTATATTGATAAAATTGCCTATTATCAATTTTATCTAATTTATTAATATTACATGAACTTAATATTAATAAATTTATTAATATATTAATAATTATAAATAACCTCATATATACAAGTAGTACTAATTTAGTAATAATTGGGGGTAAGAAATTAATATAATTTATAATTAAAAATTCAATTGAAAAATATCTTTATCAGGTTTAACTTTATAAATATATGTGGATTATTATTTTAATTATTATAATTATTGAATTTATTGTTACTTTAATAACTTTAATATCCATAAAAGTAAATAAAAATAATAAATCTTTTATAGATTATGATGAATTAGAAAAACAAAGATTTGGTAAATTAGGTGAAAATTATGTTTCTAAACATTTAGAAATTATAATTAATGAATTTGGCGGATACTTATATAATGATTTTTGCTTTGAAGATGAAAAAGGTTATTCTACTGAAATTGATCATATTCTTATTACTAGAGGTGGTATCTTTATTATTGAAACTAAAACTAATAAAGGAACTATATATGGAAATAAAGATGATGAATATTGGGTATCTAGAAAAAAAGAATATCAAGAAGATAAATCTATTAAAAATCCAATAATCCAAAATAATGGACATATTAATCATTTAAAAAGAATGTTTAAAAATTATCCACCTAAAATGATATCAGTAATTATATTTCCTTTAGCTGATATATCTAATATTAATAGTAATGTAGTATTTAATTTAAATGATGCAATAGACTATATAATTAAATTAACTAAAAGTAATAAATATTCTATTCAATACGTAGAAAGAATTAATAAACAAATATTAGATATTAAATCTAAATACTCAATACCTAAAGAAAAACATATTAAAAATATTAATAAAAAATATCATTAATTATCTAATTGATTATAAAAATACTAAATAAGTTTTATCACTATTAATATTTAATTACTTATTATTAATTTTATTTTTAATAAATTTAATTAATACAATTAATTCATGGAATAATAATGGAATTAATGATAATGAAAGCATTATAACCCATTCAATAGCATCTAAATTGCCTTCACCAGTAGCAACATTAAATACATCTTGAACAACAGGAACTTCAATAACAAATAATTGTAAACCAGCACCAACAATAAATGCTATTAACATCATCCAATTCTTATTTTTAAATACATGAACAAAAGATCTATCAGGATCACTCATTCCTACCATATGGAATAATTCGCTTAAACTTAAAGCAGTAAATGCCATAGTTTGAGCTTGATGACCATACATTGTAATAGCCCCAGTAGTAACATCAACATATAAATTATTAATAGCACTAATAGAATAAACACCTTGCATCCAAGCAGGAACAAAATAAGCAAGTAATACACTAATAGTTAAGATAGTTCCATAAAGTAAAGTCTTAGTCATACCACCATGAGCAAAGATTCCATCTTTAGGATTACGTGGTTTCTCTTTCATTAAATGAGGATCTTTAGGATCCATACCTAAAGCAATAGCAGGTAAACTATCAGTAACAAGATTAACCCATAATAAATGAATAGCAATTAAAGGAGAAGGTAAACCTAAACATATAATAAGGAACATTACAAGAACTTCAGCAATATTACTACTTAATAAGAATATAACAGTCTTTTTAATATTAGCGTAAATTCCTCTACCTTCTTCAACAGCCTTTTCAATAGAAGCAAAATTATCATCAGTAAGAACCATATCTGCAGCACTTTTAGCAACATCAGTTCCAGTAATACCCATAGCAATACCAATATCAGCAGCTTTTAAACTTGGAGCATCATTAACGCCATCTCCAGTCATTGCACAAATATTACCATTTTCTTTAAATGCTTTAACGATTTGAACTTTATTTTCAGGAGAAACTCTAGCAAATACTCTAGCAGTTTTACATAAATTACGAAGTTCTTCATTACTCATTTTATCAATATCAACACCCATTACACATTGATCAATAGAATTAGCGATTCCTAATTCTTTAGCAATAGCAAAAGCAGTATCTTTATGATCACCTGTAATCATAATAGTAGTAATACCAGCTTCTTTAAATTTAATAACAGCAGGTTTAGCTTCAGGTCTAGCAGGATCAATCATTGCTACAAGACCAACAAATACTAATCTTTCTTCTTTAATTTTGGTATCTTCTTTATTATAAGCAAGAGCTAAAACTCTAAGAGCTTTATCACTAAAGAATTTATTAGCTTTATAAATATCATCGATATCATCTTGAGTAATATCTCTTTCAACACCATTAATTAATATTTTAGTTGTATATTTTAAGATACTATCTAAAGCACCTTTAGTATAAGTAATAACTTCATTATTACTAACCTTATGCTTAGTAGACATCATCTTTCTAACACTATCAAAAGGTAATTCATCAATACGAGGAGTAAAACTTTCTAAATCTTTCTTATGCATTTCAAAATTATTAGCAAATGCAACTAAAGCAATTTCAGTAGGATCACCAAATAATCCTTCATCAACTGTAGCATTACTACATAATGACATACCTCTAGCTAATAATTTTAAATTATCATTATTACTATTTGGATTGAAATCACCTTCTTTATAATAGGTATCATTTGTATAAGCTTCTAAAACAGTCATCTTATTTTGAGTTAATGTACCAGTTTTATCACTACAAACAACACTAACAGCACCTAAAGTTTCAACACTTGGTAATTTTCTAACAACAGTATTAGCTTTAACCATTCTTTGAACACCAATTGATAAAACAATAGTAACAACAGCTGCTAATCCTTCTGGAATTGCTGCAACAGCTAAAGCAATTGCAGTTAATATAGAATCAATCCATTGTTCAATTTGAGTTTGTTTACCATGAACAAATATCCAAATAACATCAACAACAAGAACAGCTACAATAATAACTAAAGTTAATAATCCTAATAATTTAGCTAATTTATCTAAAGCTTTTTGTAAAGGAGTTTCACCATCCTCTTCACTATCAATAGCTTTAGCAATTTTACCAATTTCAGTATTCATTCCAGTAGAAATAACAATACCTTTACCACGACCATAAGTAACTGGAGTAGACATATAAGCTAAATTAATTCTATCTCCAATAGGGACATCACTACTAAAAGTAATATTTGCATCTTTTTCAACTGGAACAGATTCACCAGTTAAACTAGATTCATTAGCTTTTAAATTGATTGCTTCAATAAGTCTAAGATCAGCTCCAATTGTATCGCCTTCTTCTAAAATAACGACATCTCCTGGAACTAAAGAAGAAGATTTAATCTTAAATCTTTTACCATTTCTTAAAACAGTAGATTCTGGGGAACTTAAATTCTTTAAAGCATCTAAAGAAGTTTGAGCTTTAATTTCTTGAACTGTACCTATAATAGAATTCATTATAATAACAGCTAAGATAATAATAACGTCTGGCCAATCACCAACATTTAAAAAATCAAAGCCACTTTTAATTGATTCATAGATAGAAACACCAATAGTAACAGCAATAGCAGCAAATAAAACAAAAATCATAGGATTATTCATCTGCTCAAAGAAAATTACAAACCAAGGTTTCTTTTTCTTTTCTTGAAGTTTATTAGGTCCATATTTTTCTAATCTAGCTTTAGCTTCTTCACCAGTTAAACCAGTTTCTAAATTAACATCAAAAACATTTTCTATATCTTTTATAGAATATGTTTCAAAATTTTTAGGTTTATTTTCCATAAAAACTATCCTCCAAAGTTTTTATGGTCTTGCAAGAATTAACTGTGCGATACCTGGAATTAACCGAGTTGTAGATATTCGCGCTTACGCTACTCCCCATAAACAATATTATTTTATTTAGAAATAAAATGAAATTCAACTATTAAAAATTATTTATAATTTTTTAATATAAGCTTTATTTGTTCATCATATAGATTTTCTAACTTGAAAAATTTATATAAATATAAACTTATGAAAATAAAAACTATTGGTAATAAGGTAATTTTAAAAGTAGTTAAAATATTATAATTTGAAAGTCTTAAGATTGTAGATATTAGTAAACTAGAAGCAGTTAAAGGAGTTTTAGTTACGATAGCAAATAGCATACAAGCAGAAATTAAAGAATATATTTGAATATAACTAGTAGATAAATTTAATGTTTTATTAAAGATAACACCTATTATTTGGCCTATTAAATAACCAATTGTCATAGTAGGAACAACTAAGCCACCAGTAACACTACCTGTACCACTAATAATTGTCAATATAAACCTTAATAAGAAAATAGAACTTACTATAATTAAACTATTAGAAATAACGTTAGATCCCATAATAGTTCCACCACTACCCATATATTTAAGTAAGAAGAAGTTTAAAATCATTATTATAATGAAATATAAAAATCCTCTATATTTAACAAAAATAGAGTATTTATGTTTATTAAAATAATCTTTTAAAATAATAATAAATTTAACAAATAAAAAGCCAATTAAAACATTAGCTATTGTAATAAAAATTAATACATAAAATGTATCAAAAGAAGGAATTAATAAAGTGTTTAAATTTAACAAATGGTGCTTATTTATAAAAAAAGTCGTGCAGAAAGCCCCTAAAATTATAAATATTGCATGTAATAATATTTTAAAATTGAACTGATGTAACATCTCTTCAAAGATATAAATAAAGCCACTTATAGGAGATAAAAAAGCACATCCAAAGCCAATTCCACTAGCAATAGGAACTATATCATTACTATCAGTTTTTGTTAAATCACATACTAATTTAGAAAGCTTACCAGAGATTACTACAGATGGTCCTTCACTACCTAAAGGGAATCCAACAAAAGAAGATATATAAGAATTAATAATCATTCCAATAACATCAAATTTATAATTAATAGGTTTAAGATTTCTTATTCCAAGCTCTAACATTGGAACACCGCTACCGTCAATCTGAGGACATAATTTAATAATAAAATAATTAGCAATTGAAAATATTAAAATGCAAATTACGATAATAATTATATTAATAACATTTTGATTTGAATAAAGATTAGTAGATATTAATTGGATATATTTCATTCCTAATTCATATAAACCTACAATTGTCCCTATAATAATTCCGATTAATAAACAGACAATATAAGGCTTAATTACTCTAATAAAATTTTTCACAACACCTATTATATTCTTTAAATTTTATATTTCAATTTTTCTATAGATTATTATAATTAATTTAAGAGGTGATAATATGAAAATTAGAGATATTTGTTTTGCCTTACTTACAACGACGTTAGTTTCTTGCGGTAATAATGAAAATGGTGGTAATAATTATTCCCAATTAAACAAAGAAGAGTTTGTTAAAGAACTTAGTAATTTAGAAACACCAGTTGATTCAAAAATATATGAAATTAAAGGCACTTTAAAAGAAGGAAATTTAGCAATTAAATCAACACTGACTAGTCAAATTAATTTTGAAGGAACGCTTAGTGCAAATATTAATACTCAAGAAAAAAGTAAATATTCTGTAGATTTAAATGCACATATAGTTGATAGAGATAAAACTAATGAAAGTTATGACTTTAAATTTAGTTTAAAAACTAAAGATGAAACAAATTATACAATATCAACTGAAGCATTAGAAGAAATTCAAAGTAGTGATATTGCAATAACTGATGCTGAAAAGAATGTTAATGATATTTTGAAAACTTTAAATTATGGTTATGTTACTAAAGATATGTTAACGAGTTTAATTGACGATTCTTTAACTACTGATTTAGATTTTAAAAAGCATGATAATAAATTAGAATTAAGTTTTTCATATTCTTCTCAGAATACTTATTTAGGTGAAAATGCTGAAATGAAAATGGAGAATAGCAAGGTTATTTTTGAAAATACTGGAAAAATTGTTTCTATTAGTGGATTATTTAGTGCCAAAAATATTGATCTATCAAAGCTAAATAATAGTGGAGATAGCTCTGCTCTTACAGGTACTATTGACGTAACTACAGCTATTGAACTTAATTTTTAATTAAGTTAACTTTAGATAACAGTAACTAGATATCAAATAAACTTTGATATCTAGTTTTTATTTTGGTTTAATGTTTAATTGTATGGATTGGTTAAATATTATATTAGTATCTTTATCAATGAGTGTTGATGCAATGACAGTTAACGCTACAAATGGATTAAAATATAAAAATATATCTAATTTAAAAATAATTATTTGTGCTTTAGTATTTGGAATATTTCAATTTGGAATGCCTGTTATTGGATATTTTATAGGTTTTAAATTTAAAGATACTTTATCTTTATATATTCCTTGGATTGCTTTTGGACTTTTATTTTTATTAGGTGGTAAATCGCTTTATGAATGGGGTAAGGAATTTACCTCTAAAGAAGAAGTAAATAACGAAAGTAAAACATTATCTATTTTTAATATTTTAGTACAAGGAATAGCGACTAGTATTGATGCTCTTTGTATTGGATTTATTTATATTAACTTAAGTATACCTAATGCTTTAATTGTTTTTAGTATCATTGGTGTAACAACTTTTATATTATCTACTTTAACAGGTATTTTTGGTAAAAATGTTGGTAAATATCTAACTAAATGGGCTGGATTAATTGCTGGTTTAGTTTTTATAATTATAGGTATTAAAATTTTAGTTGAAGGTTTACTTTAATAAATTATAGTTTTTTATTTCGTTCATAAGTTTTATAATTATTTTATGGATAAGAAAATTATTAAAAGAGACGGTAGAATCGAAATATTCGATGATAATAAGATACATAAAGCTATCAAAAAGGCTTTTTTATCTACTCGTAATTCAGCTGATGAAGAAAAAATTAATGAATTAATTGAACAAATTAATTCTATTATTTGTGAAGATACAGTAAGTGTTGAAGAAATCCAAGATATTGTTGAAAAAGTATTGATGGATAATGAATATTATGATGTTGTTAGAAATTATATTTTGTATCGTGAAAATCGTAATAAATTAAGACAATATCGTTATGAAATAGCTAAATTAGTACCAAGTTATAATATTTATTGTATATTGAAAGATTTTCAAAGAGAGAATTTTGAATCTAAATATGATTTAGAAAAATTATTTAATAAATATCAAGAATATTCTTTTATAGAAATGGATGAAAAAGGAAAGTTAATTTCTTTAATTAGATCGTCTGAAGAATTAATTGATAGTGAATCTCCTAATTGGGATAATTTAGCTTTTAGATTATTTATTCCATTACTATATAATCAAATTAAAGATTCTTGGAAAAAATTTGATCTTAATTCATTTGAAGCTAGATTGAAATTATATGTTTCTAAATATGGATATGATAAAGATTTAATTAATAAATATAATGAAGAAGAACTAAAACAAATAGAAAAAATAGTAAATAAAAGTAGAGATAAATTATTAACTTTATCCACTTTTAAGAAAATTTATAATAATTATTTAGTTAAAATTGATGGAAAAATTATTGAACCTATTCAAGAATTTTATTTAATAGTTTCAATGATTTTAGCTAAAAATGAAGAAGAAAAGCTTGCAAAAGTTAACTATTTTTATAATTTATTATCAAAACAAGATCTTTTAATTGATAACAATTTAATAATAAATATTATTAAGAATCTTTCTTTATAATTAAAAAGAAAGAATGTCCTAAAGTTAAAATTGAACTAATTCCAAAAGTTATTAATAATAAATAAGTTCCTAAATAATTTTGAACTTGTTTATAATCTATATTTTTTAATGTTGTTAAATTTGAATTTTCAAATATTTTACAAGAATATGAAAATAAAATTGTAGAGATAATTAAAACAAAAGAAGTAATAAATGAAACAAATTTATTTTTATAAAATACAATATAAAAAATAATAGCTATAATACTTAAAATAAATAAAACGATAAAATATACACTTCCGTTTATTTTAAAATCTATATTATTTGATAATAAAGTTTGAACTTCACTATTATCTATAAATGCTTTAGATTCATTTGCTAAAAATGGTTTAAAACTTCCATTTCCTCCAAAATAAAATAATTGACTAGTAATTAATACACAAAAATAAACAGCTTGTCCATCAATGGTACATGCTTTATATTCTACTAAAAAAGTAGGATAAATTGACAATATTATTCCGATTAATACTAATATTAAAACTATAGATGAATTTATAATTCTATAATAATTAATTTTCATTCTTTTTAAATTTACTCATTATTTTATTATATAAAACTGGAGCATATTCAATAATGTAATAAATCAAAATGCCAGATAATCCACCTAAAATTGCACCTGCTAAAACATCTGTAAAGTAATGGTGTGATAATAAAACCCTGCTAATCCCCATTAAAAATGCGTAAATTCCAAAAAATACTACTGATGGAATATATGATTTTTTATTTTCTTTATCTTTAAAATAATAAAATAAAATAGCACCAAAAGCTGCAAAACTTTGGAATGTATGACCACTAGGAAAACTAGGTGAATCTGGTTTTAAACCATAAACCTCGCCACCATTATTGACAATTGATTGTAATTGATTTACAAGATTAGGATCTTGAAATGGACGAGCACGATCAAATATATTTTTGAATATTAAATCATTAAATATCAAAGTGCAAAATACTGATAATAAACAAATAAAACCAACCTTTCTAGTTTGCTTAAATAGTAATAATAAAATACCAGCAATTAATAAAAATATACCCAAATTACCTAAAGCACTAAAAATTGCTATACCTTCTTTAATTTTTGATGGAAGAATATCAAAAAACTTTGAAAAAGCAATTTCGATAGCGTTGTCAAATGGATTAGACCAAACAGTATTTAAAATCATTACAAATCCTCCTTATTGATTATATAATTATTTGCTAATTTTAATGTTTCCTTATCAGAATCGTATGTTAATTTATTATAAGCTTCTTTAAAAGGTAAAAATTCTAATTTAATTACTTCATTATCATGAATATCTTTTGGATTTATATTTGAATTATCTTTAGCTACAAAAAAATGAACATCTTTAACAACATTTATCATAGGTGAATAAGTAACAATATGTTCAAAATTAGTATCAATATCAACATTTAAAGAAGTTTCTTCAAATATTTCTCTTTTTGCACACTCAATTAATGTTTCATTATCTTCAATATGACCTTTACATAAAGAAATATGACCTAAAGACATATATTCAACTAAATAATAAATAGAATTATTAAATTTTCTATATATAACCGCACCTGCACTTATTTCTTTTTTCATAAAATCACAATATATTAATTAAAATGAATTGTCAATCTCATATAAGTTTGCGTTTCATATTTGTAGGTCGATAAAAAAATAAAAGAACCCTATAATTAAATTTGCACATATAAAAAGAGGGTTCCTTATGAATATATTAGCAAATTTTAACGATAGTTTAACTGAATATTTTGAAAAAGTTGAT
>JALEXS010000080.1 GCA_022780025.1 Mollicutes bacterium
TTTTTACATCATTCTCATTTAATAACGATTAATGGACCATCATATAGAACAAAGGAGGTAAGTCAGTATTTATCAGCTATCGAAAATTAAACGGTATATTTTTTAGTGACTTTATTGGTATAAAATTTATTGACTTTATCATGAATGGATTAAAACCAGATTATTCTACTATTTGTAAATTTATCAATACATTTATTATGGCTAATATAGGCGAAATTTTTGCTCGAATAACAACTATTATTTTTAAAAAATTACAAATTGAAATGGATATAGCTTATGTTGATGGATCAAAATTTGAAGCGAATGCAAATAAATATAAGTTTGTTTGGAAACCAACGACCTTCCACGAGCGAATGACTTTAAAGGCATCACAAATAATTAAGACTTATGATCTAATTAAAGATTTTCAAACACCTTCTTTGATTACAAGTAAAACGATTGCACTTGCAATTAGCAATCTTTACGCTAAATCTACTTGTACTAGCGATTTTAACATTGTCGAAAAAGTTTTAAGCTCCTTGCTTAAAAAAGTACTTGAATATGAAGAAAAAGAAAGGAAATGTGGCGACAGAAAATCATTTTATAAAACAGATACAGATGCTACTGCTATGGCTTTAAAAGCTGATTATTATGCTGGGTTAGGATCAAATATGCATGCAGCATACAATGTTCAAATAATTGTGATTAACGGTTTTGTTATGATGGTTTATGTAAGTCAATCAAGGACAGATATTAAAGATTTCATTCCTACAATCGAATCTTTTTACAAGTATTACCACTGCTACCCGAAAAAAATATGTGCTGATGCAGGTTACGGATCATTAGAAAATTATAGATATTTAAAATATCATAACATCAAATCGTTTGTGAAACATTCTAGTTGGGAAGGCAATGTTTCAGGAAAGTATCCTGATTGTTTTAAATTAAATGATGACGAACAAACAATCACTTGTCTTAATGACAAAATAGGTTATCAAATAATATTAGAAAAGAGACATACCAGAAAATCGAATAATGTCTTCTTTAAAGTCGAAGGATGCAATTCTTGTTCATTTAAATTGTATTGTAAAAAATATATGAAAGTTATGGATGAAGATTTTAAAATATTTGAATCAAATATTGAGTTTTTAAAACTTAAACAAGAAACTGAGAATAACCTTTTAAGTGCTGAAGGAATTGAAGCTAGAGTAAACAGATCTATTCAAGTAGAAGGCGCTTTTGGTAATGAAAAGCAAAACAGGAATT
>JALEXS010000028.1 GCA_022780025.1 Mollicutes bacterium
ACTTCCTTTTGCTATACCTTTATTTAAGCATATTTTACGTAAATAAGCAAAATTATGACAACTTTAATGCAACAAAATTTGTGATAAAGACTAAATGGTCATTTTTTTAAAAATCTGTTGCTTTAAGTATGTCATCTAACATATAAAAATTAACCTAACAATTAACTTTAAGTTATTTTTTATAAAAGATTTTTTACAATATTTTTATCATTTTAAATCTATTATTATTTAATATTATTGATTTTATCAATATTATTCATATTTTATTAATATAAAATTAAGACAACTTTGTTTATAATGCTTTTCTTATTAAAATCATATTTAATTATTACGTTGACATTATTTTTTAAGTCAACAGATTAGGAGATTTATATAGATGAAAAAAAGAATTTTAACTCTCAGTTTATTGGCTTTAGTTGGAGTCACAGGTTGTAATGATAAAGAACCTGCTCCAAAGGTAGAAGTTTCTAACGAACTAACTACTGAATTATTAGAATCATTATCAGGAAACATTGAACTTGAAGGCGTTGCAAACATTAAATATGGTAAGGCAGATAATATTACTGATATTACCATTTCTTATACTGATAGTTCTTATTACTATAATGGTTATGATACAGTAAATAAAAGTTATAATATTGGCCAAATTTATAAAATGGGTGGCGTCCCTACTCTTGTTGGTGTTAACAATAAAAACGAATATATTTATCGAGAAAGAAAAGATGAAGATGGCAATATTGAAAGTTGGGATACATACGCTAATCCATTTAAAGGTTTATCAGTATTTGATTTTGTTAAAGATGATACTAAAGATGGTTTATATCACTATTTAAGTTATACAGATACTCAAAAGAATTTTGTTATTAATTTAGCTAAATCACTTACTGCTTATACAGTTCCAGAATTTGAAGATTTCACTATTCAAATTATTGAAGGAAAAGTTAATAGAATCTCATTTGTATCAACTGTTGAAGCTAGTGCTTTTGGAGAATCACAATTCCTCGCTGATTTTGGTGTCAAAGCTACTGGTAAAGAAGTTAAACCTAAAGCATTCCCAGAAAAATATGAACATAAAGCAGAACACGATAAATTAGCTGCAGCTTTAAAAAAATTAAATACAGCTCCTGTTAGTGGTGTTACTACAGTTAATGAAACTTACACTGGCAAATGGGAAGATGCTACTAAAACCGACTATAAATTTGCATATACTGATTCTTATTGTTTAGTAACTGATGAAGGCTATCAAGATGGTGAAGGCTATGTTGTAGTTGATAATGAAACTTATAAAGTTAAATATGAAGTTGGTAAAGATGGCACTCCTACATATACTAAAAAATTCTTTGCTACTAAAGATAAAGAAGGTAATGCTATTACTTCTTTAGCTGGTCAAAGAGGTGATATTGAATATTTAGCTGCTGAATTATTTGAAGTTAAAGATGATAAACATTTTGTTTATGAAGGTGATTATACTAAAAATGCTTCTTATTACTATTCATTAACTGGTAATCCATATGCTTCACAATGTAGACATATTGAAATTACATTAAATGATAATTATGATATTGAAGAAATTTATTTAACTGAAGATGAATATTATAAAATCAATGTAAAAATTGAAAAATATGGTGATGATGTTACTCCACCTTGGTCAGAAGCTGGTTTAACTTATGAAGAAGATCCTAGATTACAATTTATTGGTACATTTAATGGTAAAGTTGATGAAACAACTAGTGTTAAAGTAGTAGTTAGTGAAGATTATAAGATTACTATTGATGGTAAAGAAGGAACTAATGTTACTTATAATCAAAATATTAATAAATTCACATTTAAAGTTGATAATGTTGAATATGATTTAAAACTTAATTGGAAAGGAATATATCAACTTTATAATAAATCTACTTATAAAACTATAGATCTTACTAAAGAATAAATTATTAATTAAAGCGAATTCTAAAATTCGCTTTTTTAATTATTTATATTAATTTTTATAATTAATATATTAATAAATAGCACTTTTATATCTTAATTAAATATTATAATAAGTAAGATATTAAGGAGTTATTATATTATATGGAAGTAATTATATTAGATAATAAGATAGATATAGGATTAGCTATCGCTAAAGAGATAATAAAAGATATAAAAAATAATCCTAAATTAAATTTAGGATTAGCAACTGGTAGTAGTCCTTTACCTTTATATAAATCATTAATAGAATTATCTAAATTAGAGAATATATCTTTTAAAGATATTACTACTTTTAATTTAGATGAATATTGTGGATTAAGTAATGATAATAAAGAATCTTATCATTACTTTATGAATGAGAATTTATTTAAATATTTAGATTTTTCTAAAGATAGTCATTATTTTCCTTCGATAGATAATGTTAATAATTATGATGAAATTATTAATAATCATGGTGGTATAGATATTCAAATATTAGGAATAGGAGCTAATGGACATATTGCTTTTAATGAACCTAATACTCCTATTAGTAGTGTAACTCATATTACTAACTTAGCTAATAAAACTATCTTAGATAATTCTAGATTCTTTTCTAATATTGATGAAGTACCTACTCAAGCTATTACTATGGGTTTATCTACTATTTTAAAAGCTAAGAAAATTTATTTAATAGCAACAGGTAAAAATAAAGCTGAAGCTATTTCAATAATGCTTAAAGGTAAATATATAAAAGAATGTCCAGCTAGTGCATTAAATCTAAAAAAAGATAATGTTTATATCTATTTAGATAAAGATGCAGCTAGCTTAATTTCTAAATAATTTTTAAAAAATAGTGGGTTTTTGAAGGCTTTTTACTTAAAAAGAGCCTTTTTTTATTCAGTAACTACTTCTTTTAATTCTTCTTTTCTTTTAAAATTACCATCATTAACTCCACCAACTTTAAAGGCTTTAAAGATAGTAAAATATACTAAAGGAGTAACAACCATAGAAGCAATAATTTCAAATAAAGCACCTAAAGAAATAAATGTTCCTACAAAAGTAACGAATGTAAAACTCTTAATCATTTCGCCTAAGCCAAGTGCTCTAGAAATATAAAATGGATCTAATATACCAAATATATACCAAAATAAAACAACTACTACAGTATGAAATAAAGTTAATACTCCACTAGCTGGTAAAACTAAAGAACTATATACTTTTTGATTACAATATTTTTTAAGTAAATCAAAAGTTAATCCACTAACTATACCAAATATCATGCGTGGAATAATTGATATAAACGGATTTAAAAAGAAATAATTACCAGTTCCAGGATATTGAATAGCTTTTAATAAGGAAAATAAACCCATTACAAAGCCATATAATAAGCCTCTTTTCCATCCAAATAAACTAGCTCCAATTAATACTAAAATATGAATTGTAGTAAAACTAACAAATCCAATGTTGATATATCCTAAATAATCAACAAATGTAAATAATACAATTAATGCAATAAACATTGCATCATAAGCAATATTTTTTATAACTTTATTTTTCATATGAATTCCTCTTATAAATTTCTAATAACCCTTCTAAAACGACATTTTTTTCATAAATAAAATCATGTAAACCATTAATAACTGAACTAGAATAACCTCCAGTTACAATACGTTTTACTTTATAACCTAATTCTTTTTCAATCTTATTAGCAAATCCATTAATCATATAAGTATGACCTAAAACAATACCAGATTGAATTGAATCTTTAGTATTTTTACCTATGACATGACTTGGTGCAATTAAAGGAACTTCAATTAATAAAGATGTTGAATCTACTAATGTCTTAAGTGATATTCCTAAACCACTAGTAATAATTCCACCAATAAAAGAACCATTTTTATCTACTACATATATTTTAGTAGCTGTACCTAAATCACATACTAAACAAGGTTCTTTAAATTTATTATAAGCTCCAATAGCTCCACTTAACATATCAGCTCCAAGTTCACTAGGATTATCTATTTTAATAGGTATCCCTGTCTTTAAGCTTTTAGAAATAATAAGTGAATTTAAATTAAATATTTTCTTAATAGCTTCTTTAAGTAATAAAGTTAATGAAGGTACAACTGAACTAATAATTGATCCTTCTAAACTATTTACTTTAATTAATGATTGAATAATTATTGCATATTCATCACTACTTTTGTTACGATCTGTTTTAATTGAATAAGTTTCTTTTAACTCGTTACAATTAAATAGACCAAGTTTAATCATGGAATTACCACAATCAATAACTAAAATCATAATTTCCTCCCTACAAGCTTTAAATTCTTTTAAAGTCTCGTGCTACTAAAATATATACTTATTATCGATTTAAAGCAAGTTTAATCCATATTAAAAGGAGTAATTATTAATTACTCCTTAATAAGATTAGATAATTAATTTATATTTATTTAATATAAACTACTTTAGTATCACCTAGATTATCAATTTCTTCTTTATTATATCGATCTTTATTTACTTTCATTAATGATTCATATAATTTTATTTTCTTATTATCAAATATATCTAATAAGATAAAACTAATAAATAAATAAGTGACACTAACTAAACCAATATAACTACCTGAATAAGAGAATATAATACCTAAAGGTAAATTACTTACACCAGTATAATGATATAAAACATTTTTACTTTCTACTAAGTAATAATCACTACTTTTATTAGCATCTCCTCTAAAGGTGTAATAACTAATACCATTAATAACTGTTTTATTAATAATTCTATGAACAACTAATTTATTAGTTTTTTCATTCTTATAAGCATATATATCATATAATTTAATATCTTCATCTTTTTCTACTTTTTCTAAAGAAATTAATGAGAATGTTTTAATTTGATTATTTAATTTCTTATCTACTAGATAAGAATTATATTCATTTTTATAACTCATTGATCCTGTAGTAATAGTAATATATGTTTTATTACGTATTTCATATATATTATTATTATATTTAGAATATATTGAGAAAGATAATACACATAAGAATAATATAGCCCAAATAGTATCCCATATAATCTTTAATACCTTATTTCTTTTCTTATTCTTTACTTTTAAATTATATCTTTTAATAATAGTAGGCTCTTCTATATCTTCATTTATATGAACATTAGATGCATCTATAGTTAAATTAATTCCTTTACTACTATTAGTATTAATTATATATTTTCTATTACGATTATCATTAATTCGAGTAAAAGAAAGATTTAAATCTTTCTTATATTCTTTATCTAATTTATTATTCTTTATTTTAGTTTTAAATAAAGAATAATTCTCTAAGATAATTAATATAATAATTATAAAGATTATAGTAAGTAATAATATATTTATTAATAAAGATTGAGTAGATTTAGTCATAGTATATTAATTATAAAGGATTATTATTAATAATTATATAATTATTAATTGATTATTTGTTATTAGTATTATTATTAAAACCTATTTCATAGTCAATAGTACCATCTTTACTAGGGTGATAATCTTTACTAGTTATCACCCAAGCAGATATTCCTACCCCAATTAAACTAGACAGTAATAATAAAGTTATTATTAGTTTTTTCATGGTTATTTACCTAGATTAGTAAATGAATGTGATAGAAGAAATGTAGAATCTATTCTTGCTTTTAATTTTCGATTCAAGAGTAACAGTGCTTGTTGGAGTATCAAAACTAACTTCATAATTCTCTAATTCTGTTTTTTCTGTTAAATTAATTTCATTTCCACCATTAACTAAAACATTAGTACTGTCACCAGGCCAAGGCATTAATGAAACAATTATTTTTTTGCATGATATAGTTAATTCAAAAGATAAACTGCCTTTAGTACTTTTAGCACCAAATCTAGCACCATGTGCAGTACTGTGGAATCCTGACGTTAATGTTACATTTTTAGTTAAATCATCTCCAGCTGTTTTATCAGCAAAATCATCCCATAATGAACTACCTTTACCACCTTGCTTATCGTCTTTATTAACTTTAAATGTATATGTTGTAATTTTATCTTCACTAGGTGTTGGAGTTTCTGATTTCTTAGTAACTGTAATATTAACAGTAGCTGTAATTTCAGCATTTTCTTTACTAGTAACTGTAACAGTTGTTGTACCTTCTTTAACACCAGTTACGACACCTTTTTCATCGACTGTTGCGATAGTTTCATCAGTTGATTTATATATAACTTCTTGATTAGTTGCGTTATCTGGAGTAACTGTAGCTGTAATAGCTTTTGTAGCACCTTCTTCTAAAGAAATATCAGTACTAGCTACTGTAATACCAGTAACCTTAACATCTTCAACTACTGGGTCAGCAATTTTTTCACTTGAAATATAGGAAACACGAATGAATGTACCAGCAGCATTTCCCCAATCATTTAAAATTGCAGTAACTTTATATGTAGCACCATCAATAAATGAACTTAAATCATAATAACTAATTCCAATATTTCTAGCAGTTCCTTCATCAAAATAGAAGCCTTTATATGGTTTTGCTTTATATTTAGCAGTAAAAACTACTTTTTTAACTCCTAATTGATCATCATCTTCCCTAGCCATTAAATCTGCATAAGTAAATTCAACTGCTTCTTGATCAGCGATTTCTTCGAATTTATCTAGTTTAGTAAATGCTGCTGTGTTAGTAAATTGACACCAACCGAAATTTTTCTTTACTTCGCCTTCAATAGAAATATAATCGCCAACAACAAATTCTGGTGCTTTTGCTAAATAAACTTCTAAATAAGCTGTGCCATCATAGATTGTAAATCCTTGTTGGTTAACTGCGACAACTTTAACATTAGAAACATTGTATATTTTACCAGTTACAGTAGTTTTATTTTCAACTAAGATTTCATTTAAAGTGTAATTTTTAACTGGAATAAGTTCAGTAGTAGCAACTAATTCATTTTTATCTGCTACAACTGTAAATTTCTTAGTTTCTTTAACATCAACACCATTAAATGTTAATGATTTTAATTCATAGCCTTCTTCAACTGTATAAGTGAATGTTACTTCAGTTCCTAAAGGTAATTCTTTAGTAATATCTATAGAATAATTAAAAGTAATATGTTCACCAGTAACATTTACTTTATATGTTTTAACTGGTGGTTCTTCTTTAGTTAGTCTAACTTCAAAATTATTTGTACCTTCAACTAAAACGAAACTAATATCATCTAATAATGTACCATTGAAATATGTTTCATAAGTATAGCCATCTTCAACAAGAAGATCGAAATATACTTCAGTACCAACATCTAACAAATCACCAGGTAATACTTTAGTATGATCTTCTAAATTAAAATCAATATATACTAATTCACTTTCAGTATAAGTAAACGTAGTCTTTTTAGTAGGAGTAACTTCATTTTCTACTTCATATTTAAATGTGTAATTAACACCTTCTTTGAAGTCATAATTACATGTATAAGTATAACCTTTTCCACTAGCTAATTTTCCAGTTGGATCAACTTTAGTCATAACTACTTTATCGGTATTAATATATAAAGCATCATCTTTTAAAACTTTACCTTCATCTAAAGTTAAAGTAATATCATGTTTCCCAGCAGTTAATTTACCATCAACTAAGCCATTAACAGTTAAAGAAGCATTTGCTACTGTTGGAATTGTAACTTCACCAGTATAAGTTTCTCCTGGAATAGGAGTATCTTCATTAACTCCACCAACTTGAATAGTATATTTAAAAGCAACACCATCAAAAGCTTTATTTAAATCAGTAAAGTTCTTTGTTTGTTCACTAGCTGCTAAATCTTTCCAAGCAATTTGAGGGTTAACTCCACTAGTCCAACTAAATGTAAATGTATATTCATATCCAGTTGTTTCTAATTCACTCTTAAGCCATGTTTTATAATCAACTACTTCATCTTTTGGTAAAGCAATGTAGCTTTCAAGTTTAGTAAGTCTAGTTCCAGTTAAAGCTTCTTTAGTTTCTTTATCGATTGCAACTGTAGAAATCTTTAAATGTGGTTGATAAGGTTTAGAAACTAAATTCCAATAACCATTGGCTGCACAAGCATAAGGTGTGTCAACTAAATCAACACCTTTAATTGCTTTAACATTATATGTTTTTGTTAAATGTTCATTTCCATGCCATTCTTTTGGTGCATCAAAAACTACTTTTTCACTAGTATCTTTTTCAGTGACCTCTAAACTCATTTCTTTACTTCCAATGGTAGCAATTTCAAAAGGAATCTCGCCATCATTAGAAACGTAACCGCCATTAACAGTCCAAGCAGCATAACCAGTGCCAATTAAAGCGCCAACGCTTAAGACACCAATTAGTAATTTACCAACTTTTTTCATAAAACCTCCCCTTTACAAATTTAATTGAAAAATTTGATAACCAAAAATCAATAAAATTAGCCTTATTTTATATAATCACACTAAAATTATTTCTAATTGTTCTTGCATGTATTTATTTTAGTCTAAAATAGAACCAATTAAAAGTAATAAATATAAAATTGTCAAAATATACACAATTTGTTACAAAAATATTATATATTTTTTCATTTATTTGCAAATGTCTTAATTAACAACCTATAAAAATGTCATTTTATGATGTTTTTGATATGTTTTATAAAATATTAATATTTGTCAATTAAAAATGAATAATTAATAAAAAAGGAATCTAATAAGTATATTCGTCAAAAACCACTTAAAGATTCTAAACTCTTATTATATAGGTAATAAAAAATAATGCTAGTAATATAATAATAAAAGTTAATATATTCTTAATTAATATAAAAATAATATTGATCAACTATGATGATCAATATTATAAATATCTATATATTAAAATCTAAAAAAATAATTAAGTTTTGCAAGTTATTTAATTGGTTTTCTATAGAATTTACCATATACTTGATCCATAGGAACTACATTAATAAATACTGATGGATCTATTTCTTTAGTTATTTTAATTACCTTTTTAACTTCACTTTTTCTTACTGCAATATCAATAATATATAAGTCTTTTCCACTATATCCACCTTTACCTTGAATGATAGTACATCCATGAGGAATAGCAGCAATTATTGATTGAGATAAATTATAATTAGGAGTAATTATTTTAAGTTCATATTTCTTATTTGTAGTATTTAAAGTGTCAACTACTAAAGAAACTACAATCATATATAAGATAGTAAACATAAAAATAATAATTGCAGTTTGTGGTTCTACTCTTCCTAAGCCTCCACTAGTAGGGAATAAAGTTTCGTCAAGTGGCATAATAGATAATATAGAATAAACAGTAACTACAATTAAATTAAAGAAAGCACTCCATTTACCAACTTGAACTGATTTTTTCTCACTAATATAAAAAGCAATAATATCAGTGCCACCTGCTGAAGTATCAATTTTATATGCTAAAGCAGCAGCAATTCCAGTACAAACTCCAGCAAATAAAACTCTAGCAACAGTTTCAGTAGCCATCTTAGCACCTATTAAGTTAATAATATTATTAGGATCACTGCTTTTAATTAAAATACCAAATAAAGAAGCAAAACCAACATTAAGCAATGAATATATAGCAAACTTCTTACCTACTTTAAAAAATCCTAAAAAGAATAAAGGTATATTAACTACAAAATAAAAACACCAATACATTATATTGTAATGGATTTCACTAGTCATAAATTCTAATCCACATAACTTTAAAATCGTAGTTAAAGATTGAGATATACCACTAGCTCCACAACTTGCTAAATGATAAATTGTAACATTAACTCCTTCTAGTGCATTACCCATAGCTTGGAAATTAGGTTGAATAAAACAGTTAAAACCAAAAGCAAATACTAATCCAGATAAAGCAGTTATTATAGTCATATACCCATTTTCTAATATTGATTTTAATATAGGATGATCGAATAAATAATTCTTAAGGTTCTTTTTAAATTTAAATAATCTATACATACATTCATTATTATTTTATTTTTTATTACTTATCGCAAGAAAAATATTATTAACTTATTAAATTTATCTAAACTAGATAAAATATATTCAATTTTACTCCTTATATATATGAATATATATAATTAAAAAAATAAAGTTGTTTAAAACCTTAATCAGTGGTATTATTTTTATTGCATATTAATAGAGGTATTATACATGAAATTTTTAAAGATATTAGCTACACCTTTTGTTAAATTATGGGGATGGATTAGAGATACAGCTTGGGTTCAACCACTTCTTATTGTTGGATGTATATTTGGCGTTATTTTCTCAATACCATATATTTCTAAAGGTATTCAAAACTTATCGAATAAAGAAGAAGATTCAATGAAGTTCTATAATAACAATCGTTTATCAATGTCAGGAGCTTATAAGGATAGTTCAGATGCTGGTAAATTCTTAGCTTCTTATAGTAAAACTCAAGAAGCTTGGGAAGCTTATAATAAATCCACTGATGATAGTAAAATTAAAGAAGCTAAAACTCAATTAGATTCTTTTACTGATAAATATGGAGAAAAATTTTATTTTGTCTTAGCTAAATCAAGTTGTGAAGCTTGTGACAATATTTCTACTGGTTTAGAATATCTTAAAAATCATCAAAAGGACTATGGTGTTAGTGGTATTAAATTACATACAGTCGTTGTTGATCAAGATTTAAGTAAAAATGATGAAGATGATAATTATAAAACTGATAGTGCTTTTAAAATGATTTATGATAATAACGCTGGTGCTTTTGAAAGTTTCTATGAAGCAGGAAGAAATGGTTCATATTATACAAGTAATCTTAGTAACTATGATTCTTATGTTGATAATTTAGAAACATTATTAGAAAAAGTTGATGCTGTTAAAGTTCCTTTAGTTGTTTTGATTGATTTATCTAAAGATTCTAATAAAGAATATACTATGAAAGGATATGATTATATCGCTACTCAAGTATTCTTTGAAATTACTGGAGATACAAAATATGATAGAGCATCTCAATTTGCTGATTGCTGGAATTATAAAGGTGATGTCTTCGGTAAAAGAGTTGCTACTGATAAATAATTAATTATATTAAATATAATAAAAATATAAGGGGCTGTTGAAAAACTGATTAACTAACAGCCCTTTTATTTTGTAAAAAAAGACCAAAAATTAATAAATTCCTGGTCTTTGATATAATAATCTTTGCTTAGGAGATTATTATATGGGTTATTTTACCACAATTCAGATG
>JALEXS010000029.1 GCA_022780025.1 Mollicutes bacterium
ACTTCCTTTTGCTATACCTTTATTTAAGCATATTTTACGTAAATAAGCAAAATTATGACAACTTTAATGCAACAAAATTTGTGATAAAGACTAAATGGTCATTTTTTTAAAAATCTGTTGCTTTAAGTATGTCATCTAACAGTTCCATATTAAGTCATAATATTTCATGACTTCATTTACTTTATGACCGTTATGATTAACATTATCAATAACTTCAGAAAGATTAGAAGTAGAACCATTAATTAGCTTATTAATTTCTTTTAATAATACAAAATAATAATCTTTAGCTTTATCGATCAATTGATAAAAATCAAAATTATATTTTTTATTATTATCAACGCAACTTGTATAAGTTTTATGATTTAAATTTAAAAAATCATAAGGAAGAACTTGCTTTGCAGTTGGAGTAGAAAATACATTTATTGCTGAATTATTCGCTACTTTTCTAAATAAATTTTTCTTATAAGAATGTTTAGAATATATAATTCTATATACAAATCTCATCCTTTTTAAAGCGATATAAAATGTCTTATTTTTAATAAAATCTAATTTAAATTCATCATTTAAATAATTATAAAAAACATTAGAAACTACTTTTAAATCTTTTTTATTAAAAGAAAGCATCTTAGAAGGACTTTTATTAATATTAAATTTATCACTAATAAGACGATCAATACTTGATTCAATTGCAGCATGAGATAAAAAGAAGTCATGAGAATTATCTTTTTCAGTAATAGCAAATCCAGAATTATAAAAAATAAAAGGATGAGTAGTAGCATCTAAAGCATAATGAGATGTCATGCCTTTTAAATAATCATATAAAGCATTCTTTTCTTTATTATTTTTACTTTCTTTAATTCGTTTAATAAAATATAAAAAAGTTTTAATAGGATTAATATCATGTAAAAAGTGCCCACATTCTTCGATTTTTTTAGAATCTTTACCTTTATTTAAACTAGCAAAATTAAAAAAGAAAGGATCAGGACCTTGAGCACCTATAAAACCAATTTTTGATATATTTGGTTCAACTAATGTTAGAAATGTATAATGAGTAAGAGTAGATGGCATAATTAAATTCTTATAATAATTCTCGTAAATAATTATAAACATTAATATATAATTTTACTATTTATTTACTCTTATATTATTTATATAAATTTCATATGAATAAATCATTATTTAAATTAACTTTATAATTTAAATTGAATATAATAATTTAAAATGGAAGAAATTAAAGCTAATTATCATACTCATACTTATTTATGTAATCATGCTAATGGTGATGTTTTAGACTATGTTTTAAAAGCGATAGATTTAGGATTCACTGAATTAGGATTTTCAGATCATAATCCAATAGATTTAGCTTATTTTGATAAAGTTAAATTACATAAAAATTATTTAAATTTAAATATGAGTATGGATTCTTTTTTAAATATTTATTTAAAAGAATTAAATGAAGTTATTAATAAATATAAAGATAAAATTAAGATATACAAAGGTAGTGAAACTGAATTTTTTATCGATGATATCGAATATTATAAGGATTTAAGATCTAAACTTGATTATATGATTTTAGGTGTCCATTTTTATAGTTATAAAGGAAAACTTATTAATAGTTTTTCTGAAATTAATGAAGAAAATGTTGATGGATATTTTGATACTATAATAAATGCAATTAAATCTAAATTATTTAAAGTAATTGCTCATCCTGATTTATTTTGTGTATCTTATTTAAATGATTCTAATACTAAATTTAATAAACATATATTAGATAGAATTGATGAATTATGTATCGAAGCGATTAAAAATAATGTTTATTTAGAATTTAATATTAATGGAATAAGAAATTCTAAGTCTTGGGGTTATAAAAATTATAAAGATTTCCCTTATCCTAACGTTAAATTTTTTGAATATATTAAAAAATATCAAAAAGATGGCTTAAAAATTATTATTGGATTAGATGCTCATGACCCATCGTGCCTTAATGATAAAGCAATTAAATTAGGGCTAGAAATTATAAATAAAATAGGACTAAAAATTGAACCTTATTTAAAAATTAATGACTAAATAATTTACTTTTTATTTAAAAATATTTAATTAAAAGTATTATATAATCGTCATTCAATTTTTTATAAAAAACATATAAATTATATTAATATATAAAATGTTTTTATGCTATAATAATTAAGACTATTAAGAGGGCCAATTAAAGTGAATTTATTTGATATATTACCTATAAAATATTTCTCAATTTTTTCTGGTAAAAACCGCTCTATTTATGCTGAAAGTTTGCTAATCCTTTATGAAATGCTTGAAAATGATGAAAACGCAATCAATAAAACTGACTATATTAAAGCACTTAAAGAAAAAGGAAAAAAGGAATTAGAAAACCTTGATTTATTAGAAGAAGAGGAAGACTTTAAATCAGACGAAAATATTATTATTGATAATTTGTCAACCAAAGCAAGTTTTTTAGTTAGAAGACTTGAAGAAACTGGTTGGATAAATATCGCGATGAATACTGAAACAATGGAAGAAACAATTATCTTACCTGTTTATTCTATTTTTATTTTAAAAACTTTTAGAGACATCATTAGTGATGAAGAATCTCCATATTTAAGTTTAGTTCATTCAACTTATAGTGAACTTAAATTAGAAGATGAAGAGCAAGATGATTTAATGTATATAACTTTAGTAAGATGTTATGAAAATACTAAAAAATTGAAAGTTGAACTTATTACTTTATCTCACTCAATTAGAATCTTCCAATCTAAATTAGGTAAGATGTTTCAAACAAATGAAGTATTATATGATTTCTTTGATGTTTATAAATATAAAATTTTAGATAGATATTATCATCCATTAAAAACATTCGATAGTGTCGCTAAATTTAAAAGACCAATTATTACAATATTAGAAAATTGGTTAAATAATAAAGAAATTAGAAATAAATTAGTTTTACTTTCAAGTATTGCAAATACTAGTTTACCTAAAGAAGAAATTGAAAAAGATATTATCACAAAAATTAATTATATAACTGATACTTATCACTCTTTAAATAGTGTAATTAATCATATTGATAAAGAAAATAGTGCTTATACTAAGTCTTCTACTAATAAGATTCTTTATTTAAATAATAATGATAAATCTATTAAAGGACATTTAGAAAATATATTTAAAGCTTATTCTAAATCTGTTAATGATCCTCGTTCTTTATCAAAGATTTTATCTAAAATGCAAGATTCAATCTATTTATATGAACAAGGATATGTTGATAGCGAATCAATTACATTCCCAATTTTAAGAAAATATAACGAAGATACTTCACCAATGCAAATCGTTGATTTTGATTTTGCAAATGATGAAATCATGAAAGATTTCTTAGAAGCTACAAAGAATATTTATACTGATGAAAAAATTTATGAATTTATGGAAAATTGTTTCGGTGATAGCGATACTTTAAGAGTTGAAGATATGCCATTAACTAATTTTGAAGCATTTATTTGTTTAATTTTTGCTACTGTTAAAAAAGATAATAAAGATTGTTTTTATACAATGGAATTAGTCGATAATAAGAAGATTATTAATAATCATTATCGTGTCCCACACTTTTTATTTAAAAGAAAGGAGAATAACTAATTATGTTTAGTGATGATTTTATAAAAATGCCTGCTGGCGATCAAAATAAATTTGCTGAAGTTTGTAATAGATTATTACTTAAAGGTTTTATTGTTAGAGATATATTTGATGCAAAAGAAAAAATAATGAGAGTTAATCCTGATTATAGATTTATGGAAAGATATTTTGATGTATTTGAAGGATATCTTAAATTCAGTGGTTGGCATGTTGAAAAAGATAATATTTTAGGTGTTGTTGCTTTAAGTAATGAATATTATGATAATCGTCTTAGAATTGATAGAGAAACTAGCTTAGTTTTATTTGCTTTAAGATTAATTTATGAAAATGAAAAATCTGAATCTAATGAAGCTGGTGTTTCAATTTATATGACTACACCGATGTTAATTAAAGAAATGCTTGATCATAATATTGTTATGCCTGGAAAAAGACTTAGTGGTCGTGGACTTGCTAGAAGTTTAAGATTTTTAGCTAATCACAATATTATTTCTAAGGTTAGTGGAAGTTATGATGAAGGTAATGTTAGTTTTTATATCTTACCTAGTATCGTTTATGCATTGAATAACGACAAAATTATTGCGATGAGCAATATTTTAGATGAAATAAATAAAAAATCGGAGGACTTAAATAATGAAATCACTTACTAAAGCAAAAATTATAAATTGGCATTATTTTTGGAATCAAACTGTAGAATTTAAACAAATAGTTTTTTTAACTGGTAAAAACGCATCAGGTAAATCAACTTTAATTGATGCTTTATCCCTTGTTTTATTAGGAGATACCACTGGTAGATTCTTTAATAAAGCTGCAATGGATAAAAGTGCTCGTACTTTAAAAGGCTATCTTCGTGGTGAAATTGGTGACACTGCTGAAGGTGATTTTAAATATTTAAGAAATGGACGTTTTACTTCTTATATTGCTCTTGAATTTTATGATGATTTACATGATTCATATTTTACTATGGGTATTGTTTTTGATACATCAAATGATGGTAGTGAAGAACATCATTTCTTCTCAACTAATGATAAAATTCCTGAAAATGAATTCATTGTTGATAAATATCCAATGGAATATAAAGATTTAGCTAAATATTTTGCTACAAATTATGATAAAAATGATTATCAATTCTTTGATTCTAATCGACAATATCAAGATTTCTTAAAGAAGAAATTTGGTGGTCTTAAAGATAAATATTTTAGTTTACTTAAAAAAGCTAGTAGTTTCTCTCCAATCACTGATATTACTACATTTATTACTGAATATGTTTGTGATTCTCAAGCTGATATTAATTTAGAAGCTCTTCAAGATAATATTCTTCAATATAAAAGACTTGAAAAAGAAGCTGAAGCAATTGAACTTCGTGTAAATCAACTTGATGAAATTGCTAATACTTATAATATATATAAAACAAATAAAGAAAAATTAACTGTTTCTCAATATATTATTCAAAGATGCCAACTCGAAATGAGTAAAGATAAACTTTATAGTTTTAAAAATGAAGTTTTAAAAGCTACAAAAAGAATTAATGAAATCGATGTTGAATTAAATGAAAATAAATCTAATTTAGAAGAACTTGAAAGAAGAAGAGCTAATTTAATTAGTGATAAAGCTAATAATGATACAGTTAAAATTACTGATGAATTAATCGAGGAAAAACGTGAAATTACATCTAAAATTGAAGCTATTAAATTTGAAGAAAATGAAGTTAAAGATAATTTAACTCGTTATACTGATAATTATATAAAAGCAACTTCTTCTTTATTAAAGAAATTATCAACATTTGATAGAGATTTCTTAGATGAAGATAAGGACCGTGAACTTTTAGATTTAGAACATGATGCTCAAGTTGTTTTTGATGAATCAATGAAATTTAAAGATAATTATTTATCTAATTTAATGTTATTAGATAAAGAAAGCTTAGAGAATTATCGTATTCATTTAGCAAGTTTTAAAAATAAAGTTAGTTCTTTAGCTACTTCAATTGCTAGAACTATTCAAAATATTGAGAAAAAGATTGCTTCTTTAAAAGAAGAAGAAAGAGGAATTCGTGATACTGGTACAAAACCTTATGACCGTACTTTAATGTTAGTTAAATCTAGACTTGAAAAAGAACTTAAAGATAAATTTAATCGTGATATACCAGTTGAAATTTATGCTGATTTAATCGATATAAAAGACTTAAGTTGGTCTAATGCAATCGAAGGATTTTTAGGTGGACAAAGATTTAATTTATTTGTTGCTCCTAAATATTATATTGATGCTTATAAGATTTTTAGAAGAATTATTGATGAAGTTAGATTATATGGAATTGCTTTAATTGACCAAGAAAAGATTATCGAAAGAGATTTCGATATGGATAAAGATTCTTTAGCTAGTGAAATCATTACAGATCATGAAGGTGCTAGAGCTTATACTAATTTCTTAATTGGTCGTTTACATAAATCATCTAATATTGAAGAAGCTAGAAATAGTGGAAATGGTATTACTAAAGAATGTGATGTTTATCGTAATTTTGCTTTTAATAAGATAAATCCACGTATTTATCAAAATAGTTTTATTGGTCGTAAATTAGATGCTCGTTTCTTAAAAGAAAAAAGTAGTGAATTAAATTCTAATTTATCTAATTTAGGAATTTATCGTAGTTTACATAGTGTTATTACTGAAGCTAATAATTTAGAAGCACTTAATAGTAATGAAATTATAAATATTACTAAAACAATTGAAAAATTAGCTCAATTAAAAGGCTTAAAATCTAGTTTAGATTATATTGAAAATGAACTTAGTGAACATGATACTACATTAATTAACTCTTTAGATAAGAGATTAAAAGATGTTAGTGATGATATTAATTCGATTAATAAATCAAATGAATCTTTAATTTTAGAAAAAGGTAATTTAACAACCGAAATTAAAAATTTAAAATTTGAAAAAATTAAAGATGAAGAAGCTAAGATTTTAGAAATGGAAACTGAACTTGCAAATGCTTATGATTTAGAATTTGTTAATACTAAATGTGTTCCAGTTTTAGAATTAGAACTCGATTCAAGAAAATCTTATATTCAAATTTATCAAGAAAATACTGCAGGATTCACAAGATTACAATATGTTGTAAATAATATTTTCAATCAACTTGTTAAATTAAGAAGAGATTATTTACATGATTATCACTTATCTTTTGATCCTGAAAAAGTAACAAACGATGATTTTGATAAAGAATTAAACGAATTTAAAGAAGTTAAACTTCCTGAATATCGTGCAAAAATTGAAGATTCTTATCATAAAGCAACTCAACAATTTAAAGATGATTTCATTTTCAAATTAAGAAGTGCGATTGAAGATGTCGAAGATCAAATTGCAAATTTAAATGTTGCTTTAAAAGAATCAAGTTTTGGAAGCGATTTATATAGATTTACTGTTAAACCTTCTCAAGTTTATAGAAGATATTATGACATGCTTAAAGATGACATCATTTTAGATACTGGTGAAGATGAAACTCCATTCTTAGAAAAATATAAAGATGTCATGGAAGATTTATTTAGACAAATCGTTGATATTGGTAGTAATGAAAAAAATAGTGCTTTATTGCAAAATATTGAAAAGTTTACTGACTATCGTAGCTATTTAGATTTTGATTTAATAGTGTATAATAAGAATAGTGGCGAAGAACAAAGATTATCTAAGATGATTAAAAAGAAATCTGGTGGTGAAACTCAAACTCCATTCTACATTTCTGTCTTAGCAAGTTTTGCTCAACTTTATCACGTTCATGATGAAGGAGAAATTTCAAATACTATTCGTATGATTATATTTGATGAAGCTTTCTCCAAAATGGACCGTGAAAGAATTATTGAAGCTGTTAAATTATTAAGAAGATTTAATTTACAAGTTATTTTATCTACACCTCCTGAAAAAATTGGAGATATAGCTGAACTTGTTGATGAAACATTACTTGTTAGCCACGATAAAAATAGTAGTTGTGTATTATTATATTCGAAAGAAGATTAGTATATATAGTAAATTAAAGGAGGTCTTATATGTCTAAACAGTGTGTAGCAATGATCTTAGCGGGTGGTAAGGGAACTAGATTACAAGCTTTGACCAAGAAAATTGCTAAACCTGCAGTTTATTTTGGTGGGAAATATCGTATTATTGATTTTTCTTTATCAAATGTTGCAAATAGTGGTATTGATACTTGCGGAGTTTTGATTCAATATGAATCTATTGTCTTAAATAATTATATAGGCAATGGTGAAAAATGGGGCTTTAACGGTGTTGGGGGTAAATGTTTATGTTTATCACCTCGTCAAACTGAAGAAGGTGCTAATTGGTATAAAGGAACAGCTGATGCAATCTATCAAAACATCGATTTTTTAGATGATGAAGATCCTGAATATGTTCTTATTTTAAGTGGTGATCATATTTATAAAGCTCAATATAATGAAATGCTTGATCTCCATATTAAAACAGGTGCTAGTTGTACAATTAGTGTTTTAGAAGTACCAATTTATGAAGCTAGTAGATTTGGTATTTTAGAAGTTGATAATAATGATGTTATTACTAAATTTGTTGAAAAACCTAAAGTTCCTAAATCAAATTTAGCTAGTATGGGTGTATATATTTTCAGTTATAAAGAATTAAGAAAAGCTCTTTTACTTGATGCTAAAAATGAAAATAGTTCTCATGATTTTGGTAAAAATATTATTCCTTATTTATTAAATAATAATAAGAAAGTTGTTGCTTATAGATTTAAAGGTTATTGGCGTGATGTTGGTACTTTATCATCACTTCATCAAGCTAATATGGAACTTTTACCTAGTAATAGAAATAGTGAAACAATTAGATTTAGTGAATATCCTCAAATTTATAGTGAAGATACTCACTCAACTCCTCAATTTATTTCAAAAGATGCTAGAGTTAGTAATTGCTTGATAAATCAAGGTGCAATTATCTATGGAAATGTTAATTCTAGTGTTATTTCTAATGAAGTTTTTATAGATAAAGACGCTATTGTTAAAGATTCAGTTTTAATGCCTGGAGTTAAAATTGGTAAAAATGCTTATGTAAATAATGCAATTATTGGACCTAATACTGTTATTAAAGATAATGAAACAATTAATAAAGATAGTGAAGAAGTTGTATTAATTGATTATGGAAGGAGTCTTAGTAAATGAAAAATGTAATTGCTTTAGTTGATTTACATAATAATGAGAATTTAGGTGTTTTAACTAAATCTCGTCCTATGGCATCTACTACCTTTTTAGGAAGATATACTTTTATTGATTTTGCTTTAAGTAATTTAACTAATAGTGGAATAGATAATATTGGTATTTTAGTTAAAGATCATTCTAGAAGTATAATTAAACATTTAGGTAGTGATTCTACTTATTTAAAAAATCCTAAGACTGGATTTCAATCAATATTTATTAATGAATATGGTTTAACTAATCCTCCTTTTAATACTGATATTAATAATATTAAAGAAAATGATTGGTTCTTATATGATAAGAATGCTAAATATATTGTTGTAGTACCTGTTGCTTTTGTTTGTAAAGTAGATTTTAATGAAGTTATTGAAGAACATATTAAATCTAATAAAGTTATAAGTGTTTTATATAAACATGTTGATAATGCTAAAACTAATTTTATCGGTTGTGATAAGATTACAATTGATGCTTTAGGTAATATTCAAAAATTTAGTTCTAATAATGGAATTAATGATGATGAATATATATCGATGGAAACTTATATTTTTAATACTGATTATCTTCGTGAATTATTAAATAAAGTTTGTGATATTTCTTCGATGTTTACTTTAAAAGATTTAATTCATTTTATATGTAATTATAAAGAAAAGATTCATGCTATTGAATATAAAGGATATTGTAGATATTTTAATAGTTTAAAAGATTATTATGATTTTAGTTTTGAATTTATTGATAATAAAGAAGTAGTTGATGATTTCTTTAAAGATGATTGGATTTATTATACTACTACTCATAATTCTACTCCGGTATTATATGGTGAAAAAGCTGAAGTTAGTGATTCTTTACTTGCTAATGGATGTCAAATAGATGGCACTGTTAAACATTCTATTTTATCTAGAAATGTTAAAGTTGAAGAAGGTGCTAGTGTTGAAGATTGTATCATATTTACTGATTCAGTTATTAAAAGTGGAATTCATTTAAAGCATGTTATTGTTGATAAACATTGTCATATAAAAAATAAAGATGAAGTCATAGGAACTGAATCTGATCCAATTTATATTCCTCAAGGGGCTAATATATAATGAATATTTTAATGACGGCAAGTGAAGCTTTACCTTTTTGTAAAACTGGGGGTTTAGCTGATGTTAGCTATAGTTTAAGTAAAGAATTTGTTAAATTAAATCATAATGTATCTTTTGTATTACCTTTTTATAAAGGAATAGAGAAGAAAGTTCATAAAAAGATTAATCATGTATCTGATTTAATTGTGACAATGAATTGGAGAAAAATTAACGCTAGTATATATCACGTAGTTTATGATAAGATTGATTATTTTTTAATTAAAAATGATTATTATTTTTATCGTGATAATGGACTTTATGGTTATTATGATGATGGTGAGCGTTATGCTTTTTTCTGCTTAGCTATTATTGAATTAATGAAATATTTACCAATTAAATTTGATGTATTACATTTAAATGATTGGCAAGTTTCTATGTTATCTTGCTTAATAAAAACTAAATATGGATCAGATAATTATTTTAATAAAATTAAGTGTGTATTGACAATTCATAACCCTTTATTTAAAGGTTATATTAATAGAGATTCTTTATTTGATTTATATAATTTACCTACTAATTTATATGATGAAGGTAAAGTTAGACTTGATGGTCAAGTATCTACTTTAAAAGCAGGAATTGTTTATTCTGATAAAATTACAACAGTTTCACCAACTCATCGTAATGAATTATTAACAATCGATGGAAGTAAAGGATTATATTATGATTTACTTCTTAGAAAAGATGATTTTATAGGTATTGTTAATGGGGTTGATGAAAAAGAATTTAATCCTCGTAAAGATAAAAATATCTATGTAATGTATAATGAATCAAATGTAAATTCTTTGAAATCTAAAAATAAAGTTGAGTTTTGCAAGGAAAATGGTTTAAATCCTAAGATTCCGATGTTTGCTATAGTTAGTAGATTAACTTCTCAAAAAGGGCTTGAATTAATTTATGGAATGGCTCAAGAAGTAATTAATCATAATGGAACGTTTGCAATTTTAGGTAGCGGAGAATATGAAGCTGAGTGCTTCTTTAATAGATTTAAAGCTTTAAATCCTAAAAATAGTTATGTCTATATTGGATATAATGACTTATTAGCTCATAAATTATATGCTAGTTGTGATTTCTTTATTATGCCTAGTGCTTTTGAACCTTGTGGTATAGGACAAATGATTGCTCATCGATATGGAGCACTACCAATCGTTAGAAGAACAGGTGGTTTAGTTGACACTGTTACTTGTTTAAATAATGATAACTCTAATTACTTAAAAGCTGATGGAATTGGCTTTGATGATTTCTCAAATATTGAAGCAAATGAATCGATTAATAAAGCATTTAATCTTTATTATAGTAATGATAAATATATGAATACATTAAGAAAGAACGCGATGAAGAAAGATCACCGTTGGAAAAAATCTGCCTTAATGTATCTTGATTTATATAATTCAATTAATAAATAAATTTAGTTATGTTTAATATTTTTAATTTTAATATTTTAAATGAAGTGATAACACCTACACGCAATTTTAATCTTCTTTATATTATTTTAGATAGTTGTTTTATTTGCTTATTATTAACATTACTTATATTAAAAAAGAGATATTTAACAGTTATTTTTGCTTTATTTGGTGGTATTTTATATTTTATTGTTGATTTTGGTTATTTTTATTTAATTAGTAATACTAGATCTATATTTATTGATGGAGTAAAACATAATAGTTTATATACTGGTCTTATTTTATTGTGGATGAGTTTGAGTTATGGCATTACTAATTTTGCTTTTATTTGGCTATGTTTAAGTAAGGATAAATATTTAAAATATTGGATATTTTTAATAGTTATATGGCGGTTAGTAGTTCCTAGTATTACTATTTTTGGTGGAGAAAATAATATTCAAACGTATCGAACAACCAATGCATATCACACTTATATGGCTATTATTTTATTATTAGGATATTTTGGACTTACAATTTATTCTTTATTTACTAAAAAGAAAATGATTAATATTTTATGGCTTAATTTAATAGGTATCAGTGTACAATTCTTTTGGGAATTTAGTTTATTAATTAATGGAATTAGACCATATAATGAAAATAGTATTAAAACATTATTAATTAATTCTTTGATTGAAACTAATTTAGGTATGCCTTATATTTATTTAATATATTTATTAGTTAAAAAACATTCTAAAGAAGATTTAAAGAAAGTAGAAATAAAAAAATGAAATCAATTAAAGAAATATTTATAGTTGGTAATGGACCAAGTTCGTCTCACACAATAGGTCCTAGTAAGGCTCTCGATTTTATATTAAATAAATACAAAGATATTGATAAAATCGAGATTATTTTATATGGATCTTTAGCTTTAACTGGTAAAGGCCATTTAATTGATGTTGTAATAAATAATAAATTAAAAGATATAAAACATGAGATAAAATTTGATTATTTTACTAAAGTAAATCATCCTAATACGATGGATTTTATAATATATAAAAATAATGAAATATTTAAAGAAAGAATATATTCAATAGGTGGAGGAACTATTAAAGTAAAAGGTGAAAAATCAAATAAAATAGTTGGGATTTACAAGGAAAATACTTTAAAAGAGATACTTTTTTATTGTAAGGAAAACAATAAAAGTCTATTAGAATACGTTTTAGATAAAGAAAAAGATATCTTAATTTATTTAAAAAACATTTTAAAAATAATGGATGAAGCTTCTATTAGAGGAATTAATAATGTTGGTGAATTACCCGGTTCACTTCATGTTATTAAAAAAGCTAATGCTATTTATAATGAAGCAATTAAAAATGATAATGATAATTTAAAAAATAACGCTTTAGTTATGGCATATGCTTTTGCAGTTAGTGAAGAAAATGCTTCTGGAGGAATAGTTGCAACTGCTCCAACTTGTGGAAGTTCTGGAGTCATACCTGGAGTAATTAAATATTTAAGATTAAATAATATAGATGATAATAAAATTATTGAGAGTTTAGCCGTCGCTGGTTTAATTGGTGAAATAATAAAAACAAATGCTACGGTAAGTGGAGCAGTGGCAGGATGCCAAGCTGAAATTGGTGCTGCTTCATCAATGGCTAGTGCAATGATTATGAATGCTTTTAATGCTAATAATGAAAAAATAGCACAAGCCGCTGAAATTGCATTAGAACATTCTTTAGGTTTAACTTGCGATCCAATTGATGGATATGTTCAAATACCTTGTATAGAAAGAAACGCAATATTTGCATTAAAATCAATAAATGCATCTCAATTAGCGTTTTTAATTGATTCTGATAGTTCAAAAATAAGTTTTGATGAAATAGTTAAAACAATGTATGAAACTGGTAAAGACTTAAAAAGTGGTTATAAAGAAACTTCTAAAGCTGGAATGTCTAAATTATTAAGCAAATAAAAAGACAATCATATTGGATTGTCTTAATAACACAACTAACAACTTCTAAGAATAAAACTTTTTTTCTGCCTATCATAAACAATCTCCTTATTAATATGAAATACAGAAAAATATTCTCTAATATCATTGATATAACGAATAGCAGTTCTTTTCGAACAATTTGCCATGTCAGCAATATCATTTATATTAATGCTTCTTTGTTTATTTAAGTAGTCATAAATAAGAAGCACTACATGAATTTTCTTCATTTTTAACCTTCCAACATATATTTTAATTACGATAAAAATTTTGTAAAGTAAAAAATACAAGTGTGTTTTAGTAAAATATAGACCTCGTTACATTGATTTCACAAAAATATTTCTTGTTACATTCACAATAATTAAAGAAAAAATAGAGGTTTTTTGGTATAATAAATAGACGTCAAATAAAGGAGAACTTTATGAGTTATGATTTTAAAAATGTAGAGAAAAAATGGAGTAAAATTTGGATCGATAGAAAAGAATATAAATGTGATACTTCAGATTTTTCTAAACCAAAATATTATGCACTAGACATGTTCCCATATCCTAGTGGACAAGGATTACACGTTGGTCATCCTGAAGGATATACTGCAACCGATATAATTTCAAGAATGAAAAGAATGCAAGGTTATAATGTATTACATCCAATTGGATGGGATGCTTTTGGTTTACCTGCTGAACAATATAGTATTAAGATGAACGAACATCCTGAAGGATTTACTTTAAAAAATATTGCTAATTTTAGAAGACAAATCCAAATGCTTGGTTTTAGCTATGATTATGACCGTGAAATTATGACTTGTGATCCAAAATATTATAAATGGACACAATACATTTTTGCTCATATGTTTGATGATAATTTAGCTTATGTTAGTTATAAACCTGTTAATTTTTGTCCTGAATTAGGAACAGTTTTAGCAAACGAGGAAGTTATTGATGGTAAAAGCGAAAGAGGTGGTTATCCAGTTATAAGAAAGCCAATGAGACAATGGATGTTAAGAATTACCTCTTATGCAGATCGTTTAGCTACTGATTTAGAGGGATTAGATTGGCCTACTTCAACTATTGAAATGCAACGAAATTGGATTGGAAAAAGTAAAGGTACAATCATAAAATTCAAAGTTAAAGGAACAGATGATTATTTTGAAGTTTTTACAACTAGAGCTGATACTTTATTTGGATGTTCTTATTGTTGCTTGGCTCCTGAACATCCTTTGGTTGAAAAAATTGTAACTAGTGATAATGCTGATAATATTAAAAAATATCAAGATGAAGTTTCTCATAAATCTGATTTAGATAGAACCGAACTAAATAAAGAAAAAACTGGTGTATTTACTGGAGCTTATGCAATTAATCCTATAAATAATGAAGAAGTACCAATCTTTATTGCTGATTATGTTCTTGGAAGTTATGGTACTGGTGCTGTTATGGCAGTTCCAGCTCATGATGATAGAGATTATGCTTTTGCTAAAAAATATAATTTACCTATTAAAAAGGTAATTGAATCTGATGTCAGTGAAAATGCTTATACTGAAGATGGAAAGCATATTAATAGCGATTTTATTAATGGTTTAAATATTGCTGAAGGTAAAGAAGTTATTACTAATAAACTTATTGAAATGGGTGATGGTAATTTTAAAGTTAATTATAAATTAAGAGATTGGTTATTCTCTAGACAAAGATATTGGGGTGAACCTATTCCTATTTATACTTTTGTTGATAATAATGAAATGGGTAGAGTTAAAGATGAAGAATTACCTTTAGTTTTACCTGAACTTGATGAATATAAACCAAGTGGTACTGGTGAGTCTCCTTTAGCTAATGCTAAAAACTGGCTTAATATTAAAGTTGATGGTCGTGATGCTAAAAGAGAAACAAATACTATGCCTCAATGGGCTGGTAGTTGCTGGTATTATATAAGATATATAGACCCACATAATGATAAAGAAATTGGAGACAAAAAATTATTAGATCATTGGCTTCCTGTTGATTTATATATTGGTGGTCAAGAACATGCTGTTTTACATTTATTATATGCTAGATTCTGGCATAAATATTTATATGATAAAGGTATAGTTAGTTCAAAAGAGCCATTTAAGAAATTATTCCATCAAGGGATGATTTTAGGCGAAAATGGTGAAAAAATGTCTAAATCAAGAGGAAATGTTATTAATCCTGATGATATAGTTAATCAATATGGTGCTGATGCATTAAGATTATATGAAATGTTTATGGGACCTCTTGAAGCAAGTTTACCTTGGTCTAATAAAGGCTTAGAAGGCAGTAAACGTTTTATTGATAGAGTTTATAGAATATTTGAAGAAGATGGCTTAAAGAATAAGATTGTTGAAACTAATAATCATTCTTTAGACTATGTTTATAATTATACTGTTAAAAAAGTTACTAATGACTTTGAAAATTTACAATTTAATACTGCAATTTCTCAAATGATGATTTTTGTCAACGAATTATATAAAGCTGATGAATTATATATCGAATATTTAAAAGGCTTCATAAAGATGTTTGATTGTATTTGTCCTTTTGTTGGTGAAGAAATTTGGTCACTTCTTGGTAATAAAGATCTTATTACATATGAAAAATGGCCAACTTATGATGAATCTAAATTAGTTTTAAATAAAGTTAAGATTGCTGTCCAAGTTAATGGTAAACTTAGAGATACTATTGAAATTGAAAAAGATTTAGATGATGAAAAAGTAAAAGAAATTGCTTTTAGTTCTGCTAATGTAAAAAGATTTACTGACGGTAAAAATATTAAGAAAGTTATCGTTGTTAAAAATAGAATTGTTAATATAGTGGCTATTTAATATGGATATTATAAATATAATTGCTACTGAACTTGGATTAAAAGAAAGTAGTGTTTCAAGTGCTATTAATTTAATAGATGAAGGAAATACTATTCCTTTTATTGCTCGTTATAGAAAAGAAGCAACAGGAAATTTAACTGATACTGATTTAAGAAAACTTGAAGAAAGACTTATTTATCTTAGAAAACTTGAAGAAAGGATGAATACAGTTTTAAAAAGTATTGAAGAACAAGGAAAACTTACTGATGAATTAAAATTAGAAATTGAAAATGTTTCTACTTTAAGTGAATTAGAAGATTTATATCGTCCTTATAAACCTAAAAAGAAAACAAGAGCAATTATTGCTAAAGAAAAAGGATTAGAACCTTTAGCTAAAGCAATAAAAGAAGGGCGTGATGATATATTAGAATTTGCAAAAACATTTATTAATCCTGAAAAGAAAGTTAATGATGTAAATGATGCAATTTCTGGAGCTAAAGATATCATTAGTGAAGATATTAGTGATAAAGCTAATTATCGTAAATTTATTAAAGATAAAATTTATAAATTAGGTTCTATTACATCTAAAGAAATTAAAAAAGATGAAAAAGATACATATTTTCCTTACGCTGATTTTTCTGAATTAATTAAAACTATCCCACCACATAGAATATTAGCTTTAAATCGTGGTGAAAAAGAAAAGTGTTTAAAAGTTTCTTTAAATTATGATGTTGATGAATTAGTTGAATATATATCTAAAAAAGAGAAAATTGGATTAAATCCAAATAAAGAAATTTTATTAGATGTCATTAATGATAGTTTAAAAAGACTTATATTACCTTCAGTTGATAATGAAATACGTAATGAATTATTTTCAGTTGCTGAAGATAAATCTATTGAAGTTTTTAAGAAGAACTTATATCAATTATTGATGTATCCACCAATCAAAAATATTACTGTCTTAGGATTTGATCCTGGATTTAGAACTGGTTGTAAATATGCTTTAGTTGATCCTTATGGTAAGCCTTTATTTGTTGGAGTTAGTGAAATTACTGCAAATAGTGAATATAAAGTTAATGAATCTATTAAGCAATTAACTAAGATTTTATTAGAAAATAAGATTGATTATATTGCTTTAGGAAATGGAACTGCTAGTAGAGAAAGTGAAGCTATTTTATCTAAAATTGTTAAAGATAATAAATTAAATACTAAGATATTTATTGTTAATGAAAGCGGCGCTAGTGTATATAGTGCATCTAAGCTTGGAGAAGAAGAATTCCCTAATTTAACAGTTGAAAAAAGAAGTGCAATTTCATTAGCTAGAAGACTTCAAGATCCTTTAGCTGAGTTAGTTAAAATAGATCCAAAAGCTATTGGTGTTGGCCAATATCAACATGATATGGATCAAGCTAAACTTGACTTTGCATTGACAAATACTGTCGAAGATGTTGTTAATCTTGTTGGGGTAAATGTTAATAGTGCTTCAATCTCTTTATTAAAATATGTTTCTGGTATTAATAAAGGTTTAGCTAAAACTATTTTTGAATATAAAGATAAAAATGGTCCATTTAAAACAAGAGAAGATCTTAAAAAAGTTCCTAAAATGGGCGATAAAGCTTTTGAACAATGTGCTGGATTTTTAAGAATTATTGATGGATCAGAACCTTTAGATAATACAGGAATTCATCCTGAAAGTTATCCAATTGCTAAAAAAATAATTGAGATCTGCAAGATTAATATTCAAAAAGATGACTTAAATACAATTACTGATAAATTAAATTCGTTTAATAAAAATGCTTTTATTAAAGAATTTAATGTCGGTAGCGAAACTTTAACTGATATTATTGAAGAACTTAAAAAACCTGGTAGAGATGTTAGAGAAGATGTTGAAATAGTAGAATTAAATAACGATGTTAAAGATATAAAAGATTTAAAAGTCGGAATGATTTTAAACGGAACAGTTAGAAATATCATGGACTTTGGTATTTTTGTTGACATAAATGTTCATCAAGATGGGCTTGTTCATATTAGTGAATTATCGAAAAAATTTGTTAAACATCCTAGTGAATTATATTCAGTTAACGATTTAGTAAAAGTTAAAGTTATTGCTGTTGATGTTAATAAAAAAAGAATATCTTTATCTATTAAACAAGTATAATTTTTCATATTTTATCAACGTGCTATAATGTAAGCATGGCTAAGGATAAAAAAGTTAATAAAAAAACTAAAGCGAACAGAAATTATAGATTATTTTCTGATTATTTAAACGTTGTTAAAACTAATGATTCGAAATTTATTAATGATAATCAAGGCTATTTTAATAACTCTTTTAATTATGAAATTTATTTCTGTTTTAAATTAATTGCTATTGCTGATTATTTTGATTTATCTCTATATACAAAATCAATTTTTATTAGAAGATATCTTGAAGCTTTAGGAATTATTGAATTATTTAAAAATGAGAACGTTTTAAATCTTAAAATTAATTATCAATTATTCCGTATTTTAGCTCAAGAAAGAAAAGTAGGTGCAAATGAACAATCAAAAATGAAAAAAGCACTTATGCTACCTGAATCGACTGATTTTGAAAAATTTTTAAAATCTAAAACTTCGATTTATTTATATGCTTTAGTTTCTGATTACAATAATTTTAATGAAATTTTATCAAAAGTAGATGAAAATCTAACTGATTCATATGCTTTCTATAGCAAAATAGTCCATAATGTTGCTCTTTATAATGAAGAATCTATCGATAAAGAGTTTAGTAATCGTTATTTATTATTACGAGATGCGATGAAAAAAGAAGAAAATAATAGAGATTGTGAAAGTAAAAAGCTAATAACTGAAGGTCTTGATCAAAATTATTATATAAATCAATTTATAATTAATTATTCTAACTTTAAAAATAAATTTAAGGATTTTTGTAATAAATTAAATCAAATTAAAGAGAATTATTTTAAATATTATCTTTATTTATTTAACTTCAATTTACAATATTTATGTGATTTAGGAATTTTATTCTTCTTAAATGAAGAACGTGGAGCATTTATTACGGTTAAGCCTTACATCGAAAAATCTGCATTATTTCATACTGCTTTAAATTTAAATTATGATGATTTTAATGCTCTTATGGAAATATATTTTAAATTATCTTTAAATAATATTTCTAAACATTTTAAATATAGTAAATCTAACATTATTGATGAAAATAATATACATGAATGTTACGAAAAATATAATAAATTAAAACAAACAAATAAATTTAAGTTTGATAATGATATATTAGAAAATCCTCAAATGATATTTAGTGAAAATTCTAAATATTCAAAAAGAGTTAAAAAATTATTTTCAATTATTGATGATGAAGATGATCGTGAATTATATGAAGAAATCTATTCTAGAAGTGTTAAATTTGCTCATGCTGATGGGTTTTTATTACATAAATTAGATGAAGATTATGAAGAAGAAATTAGATATATGATTCGCTTTATATTTGATTTCTTACGCTATATTAATTTAGTTATTAAAAAAGTCAATAATAACAAAAATAAAGAAATTAATGAATTTATTACTAATCTATCAAATGAACTTGATGACTTTGCTATAGAGTTAGATAATTTGATTACTAAATTTGAAAATAAGAAAAAATAGTTAAGTTATACATACTTTTTGTTTTTGTAAATACCTTTTTCGGTACATCAAATTATAATATTATAATTAATTATAATTAAAATAATGTTATAATTTTAATAGATATATAACAATAAGGAGAAAATTATGAAAGAAATAAGAGTGTCAATTATAGACCGTAATACTTTAAAGTTATTAGAAGATGCTAAAGAAGGCGATATTATTAATTTAGCCACTTTAACAACAATTGATAAAGATAATATAGATAAAATCATTGAAGATAATTATAAAGAAAAACTAAATTATGAATTATCAAGACAAGAAAAAGTTATAAAAGCTAATAATGATAAAGTTATTTCAGAAAATGAACTTCAATTTAATCAAAAAATTGCTGAACTTAAAGAACAAATTAATAAATTAAACTACACTATTTCTTCATTAAATAAAGAAAAAGAAACTTCTATTGAATTAAAAGTAAAAGAATATGAAACCAAAATTAATAAAGAAAACGAAGAAAATATTTTAAAATTAAAAGATCAAATTAATAAATTAACTTTAGAATTAAAGAATCAATCCGAATCTGACCATTTAAAATTTGATATTGAAAGAAAAGATTTAATTAATAAAAATAATTTAGATATCGCAAATATTAAAAATGAATTTGCTAAATTTAAAGAAACTAGCGAATTGACACTTCAAAATAAATTATTAGAAAAAGATAATGATTATAAGAAAATAATTAATGATAAAGAAAAAGAAATCGAATTATTAAAATTACAAAAAACACATTTAGGAACTAAAGAATTAGGTGAAGATTTAGAAAAATGGTGTAATAGCGAATACGATAATTACGCAACTTCAGGTTTTGAGAATGCTAAATGGTATAAAGATAATATCTCTATTAAAGAAGAAGATGAATTAAAAGGCACTAAAGCAGATTATATATTTGAAGTATATTCAGATAGCAAATTTAAGAAAGAAGATTTATTAACAAGTGTCTGCTGTGAAATTAAAAATGAAGGTATTGATAGTAAATATAAGAAGAAAAATAGCGATTATTACGATAAATTAGATAAAGATAGAAAGAAGAAAAATTGCGAATACGCCTTATTAATTTCTACTTTAGAATTAGATAATAACAATGATGCTCCAATTAAAAAAGTTCAAGGTTATGAAAAAATGTATTTAGTTAGACCTCAATACTTTATATCTTTCTTATCTCTTTTATATAGTTTATCTAATAAATATGCTGATATTTTAAAAACTAATAATGAAGAAATATTAGAATTTAAAGAAAGAAGAGACCTAGAAAAATTATTTGATTCACTTAAAAATACATACATTGAAAAGCCTTTAATTAAATTAGAAAATGATGTAAAAGAAGCTTATAATAACTCACTAAAAATAGAAACATTTAATAATAAAAATAAAGAAATATTAAATGGCTTGATTTTCACTGATATCCAAAATATTAAAGATAAAATCTTAAAATTTGATATAAGAAAAATAGGAAAGAAACTAGATAAACTTGATGCATAAATATAAATAATTAACTCAATAGTTCAAATAATAAAATAATTAGAAAATTAGCAATCAATACTTGCAAGTGCTAAAAAATGTTGTAGAATATATTTAGCACTTAATAAATACAAGTGCTAATGGAGGATTATTTTATGGAAACAAAAGAATTTGAAGCCGAATCGAAGCAACTATTGAACTTAATGATTAATTCAATTTATTCTAATAAAGAAATTTTTTTAAGAGAATTAATCTCAAATGCTAGTGATGCTATTGATAAATATAAATATATATCTTTAACAAGTGATGGAAAATACCAAAATAAAACTGAATACGCTATAAATTTATCTATTGATAAAGATAATAAGTCTTTAACAATATCAGATAATGGTGTTGGTATGAATCATGATGATATTGTTAATAATTTAGGAACTATTGCTAAAAGTGGTTCTAAAGATTTCTTAACTAAATTTAAAGAAAGTAAAGATGCTGAAGATTTAAATATTATTGGACAATTTGGTGTTGGCTTTTATAGTGCTTTCATGGTAAGTAAAAAAGTAGAAGTTATAACTAAAAAATATGATTCTGATAAAGCTTATAAATTTACTAGTGATGGTGAATCAACTTATACAATTGAAGAAGTAGAAAGAGATGAATCAGGTACTACTGTTACTATTTATTTAAAAGATGATACTAACGAAGAAAATTATTCAAAATATTTAGAATATTATGAAATCGAAGATTTAGTTAAAAAATATAGTGACTACATTCGTTACCCAATTAAATTATTAGAAATCGAAAAGAAACCTAAATTAGATGAAAATGGTAAAGAAATCAAAGATGAATTCACTGAAGAAAAAGTAGTTAAAACTTTAAACTCTATGATTCCTTTATGGAAAAAGAGTAAAAAAGAAGTAACTACAGAAGCAATGAATGAATTCTATAAGAATAATTTTTATGATAGTGAAGATCCTTTATTATCTATTTATATAAATGTTGAAGGATTAATCTCTTATAGTGGATTAGTATTCATTCCATCTCATGCACCATATGATTTATATAGTGAAAATTATGAAAAAGGATTAACTTTATATTCAAAAGGTGTATTTATTAAGTCTAAATGTAAAGAATTAGTCCCAGATTATTTAAAATTTATTAAAGGTTTAATTGATAGTAGTGATTTAAATTTAAATATATCTAGAGAGATGTTACAAGAATCTGCTAAATTGAACAAAATTAGAGATAATGTTGAAAATAAAGTCATTAGTAATTTAAAAGAATTAAAAGATAATGACTTTGATAAATATAGTAAATTCTTCGATATTTACGGAAGCTATATTAAATTTGGATTATATACATCATTCGGTGGTAAAAAAGACTTACTTTCAGACTTATTAGTTTATAAGACTCTTGAAGATAGTAACAAATATTTATCTTTAAAAGCTTATAAAGATACAATGAAAGAAGGACAAAAATTCATTTATTATGCAACAGGGAATAATGTAGATGAAATTAAATTATTACCTGAACTTGAAGCATATAAAAAGAAAGGTATCAATGTCTTATTATGTACCGATAATATTGATGAGTTCACCTTAATGGCAATTAGAGATTATGATAAAGTTGAATTTAGAAATATTTCAAGTGAAAGTAAAGATGAATTATCACAAGAAGAAAAAAATAAAATTGATACTTTAAATAGTGAAAATAAAGAATTATTAGATAACATGATAGAAGCATTACAAGGTAAAGTTGATGAAGTTAGCTTTTCTACAAAATTAGTTGATTCTCCTGTTTGTATTTCTACAAAAGAAGGATTATCACTTAAGATGGAAAAAGTAATTAATGATTTACCTAATAATAATGAAGAACAAGTAAAAGCTAAAAAAGTATTAGAAATTAATCCTGATCATGATTTATTTAAAGCAATTAAAGAATTAAGTTCTAATAAAGAAGAATTAAGTGATTATGCAAATTTACTTTATGATGAAGCAATGCTATTAGAAGGTTATGAAGTTAAAAATAAAGAAGATTTTGCTAAGACACTTAATAAGATAATTCTTAAATCAATTTCGAAAAAATAGTTGAGTTTAGTAGACTTTCCCATAAAAAGAGCTAGTTTTGCAATACCTAGCTCTTTTATTTTTATAAACTTTCTTTATTATTTGAATTATATAAATGTGATTAATTGATACGAAATATTAAAAAAATACGATGTAATCATTGAAAAATATATTTAAATTTATTTAAATTTTTACAATAAAACCATAAAAAATTACTATTTTTTTATGGCCAATAATATATAATTAAAGAAAAAGGAGTTTATAATATGAACTTAGCCAACAGGACTTTTGAAGGAGATGTTCCAAAACTTACAAAGTGGCTTTATACAACAAGTGGCGCTTTTAGAGATGCATCTTATCAATTTGTATCTTTATTTTTACTTGTTTTTGTCCAATTTTGTGGATTAGGAAATGTTACAGCTTCTGAATATGTCCAAATGTATAGTGCAATAACAATTATTATAATTATATTGCGTATTTGGGATGGATTTAATGATCCAATTATGGGATTTATAATCGAAAAATGCCATTTTAAAACTGGAAAATATCGTCCTTGGATTTTTATTGGTGCAGTTACTAATTCAATTGTATGTATTTGCATGTTTTGGATTCTTCCAACAGGATGGGCTTATGTAGCTTGTTTTGCATTATTTTATTTTTTATGGGATTTCACTTATACGATGAATGATATCGCTTTTTGGAGCGTCTTACCTAGTTTATCAAGTAACGAAAAAGTTAGAGCAAACTTAACAACATTACTATCAATATTTGTTTCAGTTGGTACTTTTGCTGTTGGTGGTATTGTTCCTATGCTTGCTAGCGGCAATCAAGAAATGACTTATAAAATTACTGCTTTAGTAACATCAATTTTATTCTGCTTATCTCAAGTTATTCTCGTACTATTTATGAAAGAACGTAAAGTTTCTGACGTTGTTGAGAAAAATGATGAAAAGATGAAATTTAAAGATATTTTTACAGTTATAGTTAAAAATGATCAATTAAGAGTTTCTATTATAGGAATTTTATTATATTACACTGGAAGTAGCGTTTTAGTTGCTGCCGGTCTAAATTATTTCTATTTTAATTTCGGATATCAAGTTGGTGGAACGTATCAATTTTATTTTACTATTGTTTATGCCGCTGCTACTTTTATTGCGCAATTACTATATCCGCTTTTTGTTAATAAACTAAAGATAAAACGAATGAATCTATTTACAATTTGTTCCATTGTAACAATTGTTGCTTATGTCGGTTTATTTGTTTATGTTTTCTTTCCAAGTTATACAACCTATTTCCCAATATTATGTATTTTTGCATTTATAGCATTCTTTGGGCAAACAATTATTAGTTTAATTTTATATATTATGATACAAGATACGATTGATTATAATGAATATAAATTTAATGAAAGAAGAGAATCTTCAATATTCTCGTTAAGAGCTTTTACAGCTAAAATTGCTAGTAGTATACAACAATTAATTCTTTATATATTCTTAGCAAGTGCTAGTTTATTTACAATTTCTAATAAAATTGCAAACCTAGAAAGAGAATTTATTGGTCAAAGTGATTATATTATTAGCGAAGCAAATAAATTAACAGGTCCACAAAATATTGAATTATGGCAAAGAATTGTGTTTCAAGTTGGTTTTTGTATAGTACCATTGGTGTTATTTATTTTAACTTTTATTATTATTAAAACTAAATATAAGTTAGATGAAAATGAACATTCTAGAATTGTTAAAGAAATAGGAAATAGAAAAAATGAAAATACCTCCTTATAAAGATAGAATTATTTATCAAATATATCCTTTAAGTTTTAAAGATTCGAATAATGATGGAATTGGTGATATTAATGGAATCATTAGTGAACTTCCTTATTTAAAGTCACTTGGAATCGGCATTATTTGGCTATCTCCAATTTATGATTCTCCAATGCATGATAATGGGTATGATATTAGAGATTATTATAAAATTAATCCAATGTTTGGAACTATGGATGATTTTGATAATCTTCTTAAAAAAGCTAATGAATTAGATATTAAAATTGTTATGGATTTAGTTATAAATCATACATCTAATGAGCATAAGTGGTTTAAAGAAGCACTTTCAAATCCTAATTCTAAATATAGAAATTATTATATTTTTGAAAAAGGTAAAAATGGCAAAGTACCTAATAATTGGCAAAGTGCATTTAGTGGAACTTGTTGGGAAAAAGTACCTAATGAAGATGATATGTACTATATGCATCTTTATACAAAAGAACAACCTGATTTAAATTATAAAAATGAGGAAGTTATTAAAGAAGTTGAAAATATTTTAGAATTTTATCTTAAAAAAGGTGTTTATGGTTTTAGATGTGATGTAATTAATCAAATTTATAAAACTAGTTTAAAAAACGGCAAGTTTAGATTATTTGGGCGTGGTAAAGAATATTATGAATCTCAACCAATGAACCATGTAATTTTAAAAAGATTACAAGATGAAGTAATTAAAAAATATGGTGCTTTTTTAGTTGGTGAAACTAGTAATGTTACTCCTGAAATAGGAAATATATTCCTAAAAAATTGCGAATTAGATATGTTCTTTGAATTTGAACATTCATTTTGTGATGAAAATAAGCTTTTACCAATCTTAAAAAAGAAATTTAAACCTAAAAATTTGATTAAACCAATATTTAAATGGCAAGAAAGTGTACCATGGCTTGGAGTCTATTTAGAAAATCACGATCAAAGAAGAAGTGTATCTAGATATGGAAGTGATAAATATTATAAAGAAAGTGCAAAAGCTTTATCTGTATTTTTATTATCTTTAAAAGGAACAATTTTTATTTATGAAGGCGAAGAAATAGGAATGACTGATTATAAAAATTATTCATATGAAGATTTAAATGATTGCGCTAGTATATCAACTATTAATACAGCAATGAGATTATTACATTTATCAAGAGATAAAGTCTTTAAGATGATTAATGAAACAATAAATAGAGATCATGCTCGTTCACCAATGCAATGGGATAATACTAATAATGCTGGGTTTAATAATGGAACTAAGACTTGGCTAAAAGTAAATGAAAATTATAAAGATGGTATTAATGTAAAAGATGAACTAAATGATCCTAATTCGATATTACATTTTTATAAAAAAATGATATCTTTTAGAAATAGTTCCGAAGCGTTAAAGTTTGGTGAATTTAATAGAGTTAAATCAAATAAAAATGTTGCTAAATTTATTAGAAAATTTAATGATTCTACCTTATTAATAATTGTCAATTTATCATCTAAAAATATTAAAGATAAAGATGTTGTTGATAAGAATATTTTGATTAATACTGAAAGCAACATTTTGAATGGTGAATTAAAACCATACCAAGCAATTATCAGGGAAATAGATTAATATGGGTATTAAATATTTTAAAAAAAGAAAAATCTTTCATCTTTATTCAAAAAATTTTAGCTACTATATAGGAATTAATAAATTAGGCTACTTAATTCACTTATATAGTGGTAACTATTTAGATGATATTGGAATAGAAAGAACAAATGAAAGATATATGGAAAGATATGGTTTTTTAGATTCGGATTTAAATAAGGAAGTCCAAGATGAAGATTATTATTTTTCTATAATTGCAAGTCAATTCGAGTGTGCCTCTTTTGGAAAAGGAGATAAAAGAAATTATTTTGCTAGATTTAAACGTGAAGATGGTATTGATATTACTAACTTCATTTTTAAGGATTATAAATTAATAAAAGGTCCAGTTTTTCCTACTGGTTTACCACATCCAAGATTTAATGATAATGAAGCTTGTACATTAATAGTAGTTTTAAAGGATGAATTTAGTGATGTAATTTTAGAGTTATATTACGTAATTTCAGAAAAATATGAGGTTTTAGCAAGGTTTTCGAAAATTTATAACAATTCTAAAGAAAAAATTGTGTTAAAAAGATTATCTTCGTTTGAACTAGATTTAAATAATAATAACTATGATATTATGGCTATGCATGGAACATGGTCTAATGATAGACAAGTTGAAAGAATACCTTTAAATCATTCAATTACTAAAATAAGTGATAATCATGGCAGTAGAGGTTTTAATTATAATCCAAGTATTGCTTTACTAAACAAAGAAGCTAATTTAGATAATGGCGAAGTCATTGGATTATCTTTAATGTATAGTGGTGATTTCTCTTATGAAATTAATGTAGATGAAATTGATCAAACTCGTATTATTTGTGGTATAAATGACGAAAATTTTGAATATAATTTAGAACCAAATGAATCGTTTACAACTCCTATTGGATTAATGACTTTTACTAATAAAGGTATGAATAAAATAAGTCAAATTTTCCATAAACTTTGTAAAGAAAGAATAATTCCAAATTATGATAGATTTAAAAATAGACCTATTTTATTAAATTCATGGGAAGCTTGTACTTTCGATTTCGATACTGATAAGATAATTAATTTTATTGATGAAGCTAAAAAATTAAATATAGAGATGGTAGTAATAGATGATGGATGGTTTGGAAATCGAAATGATGATACATCATCTTTAGGAGATTGGAATGTCAATGAAAATAAAGTTAACTTAAAGAAAATTGTTGATTATTGTCATTCTATAAATATGAAAATCGGCCTATGGGTTGAACCAGAAATGATATCTCCTAATAGTAATTTATTTAAAGAACATCCTGAGTTTTCTTTATATCCTAAAACATATAAAAATCCTACATTGTTTAGACATCAATTAGTATTAGATTTAGTAAATAAAGATGCTAGAAATTATGTTTTTAATGAACTTACTAATATTTTTGATAATTTAAAATTTGATTATGTAAAGTGGGACTTTAATAGATTTTTAACTGAAGGATATAGTGAAACTTTAAATAAAAATTCAAAACTTGAAACATATCATAAATTTGTTTTAGGAACATATGATTTATTAAATAGATTTATTACACGTTATCCTAATATTCTTTTAGAGACTTGTGCTTCAGGTGGCGGTCGATTTGATTTTGGAATGTTATATTATTCACCTCAAATTTGGTGTAGTGATGAAACTGATATTACTCAAAGAGTTAATATTCAATATGCAACTAATTTATTTTATCCATTATCAGCAAACGGTGCCCATGTTTCTAATAGAAAAATAGGAACAATACAAGATAAAGCAATATTAGCTTTCTTTGGGACTTATGGCTATGAACTTGATATAACAAAATTAAATGAAGATGATAAGAATAAGATTATTGAATTTAATAAATTATATAAAGAACATCATCAAGTAATTAATGATGGAATTTATTATGCTCTAAGTGATCCTTTTAGTAGTAATTATGCGTCTTTTATGGCTATTACTGAAAATAAAAAAGAAGCTATTCTATTTTTCTTTAATTATAGAAAAGAAACTACTAAATCTCGTTTTATTAAATTAAAAGGACTTGATGCTAATAAATATTATTTTAATTCATTAACTAATGATATTTATAAAGGCTCATTTTATATGAATGTTGGCATTAATTTAAGCGCTCCACTTGATGCTTTTACTACTGCATTAGTTGTTTTAAAGGAAGTAGATCCAATTAAAACTAGTATTTATAAAGTAATGGTTCAAAATAAACCACAAAAAAGGACAAAATTATTATGATAGAATTCGATAAAGATTTAGTTAAAGATCCTGTAGCGATTAAAAATGGCGAAGAATTTAATTCTTATTTTGAAATATTAGATGAAAATAAAAATGATTTAAGAGTATCTTTAAATGGCAAATGGAAAGTTTTTCATAGTGATAATTTAGATACAAATTTATTAGAAAAAGATTTCGATAATACTGATTTAAAAGAAGTTATATTACCTAATAATTTAGAATGTTTAGGAATTGAAATTCCTCAATATACAAATAGAATGTATCCTTTTGAAGGATTAGATAATCTAAAAATCGGAGAAGTTCCAAGTAAGAATAATGTAACTATTTTTCAGCGTGATTTTTTAATTAAGTCTACTAATCTCGACTATTTTATCGAATTTAATGGTTTTATCTCCTGCATTTATTTATATATAAATGGTCATTTTGTTGGCTTTAGTAATTTAAATTATGAAGTATCAAAATTTAAAATTAACGACTATATAAAAGAAGGAAATAATAGAATTAGTATAGTCTTATATAAGTATAGTTTTTCAACTTGGTATAATGATCAAGACTTATTTAGATTAACTGGTATTTTTAGAGATATTAATTTGATTGGTATTAATAAATATCATATTAAAGATATTCATAATAAATCTATATTAATGGAAGATTATAAAACTGGTTTATTTGATGTAGATATTAAAATTAATAATATTAAAGAAAATCTTAAATTAAGTGTTAATTTATTATCTAAAACGAAATCTATATTCCATTCAACATATGTATTAAATGAAGATTTTATTAATATAAAAAGTAAAATTAATAATGTAGATATATGGTCTGATGAAGAACCTAATTTATATAATTTAAGAATTCAATTAATAGATGGTAAAAAAGTAATTGAAGAATCTAATATTAAAGTTGGTTTTAGACGAATTGAAATAAGAGATGGTGTAATTTATTTAAATAATAATCGTTTATTAATTAAAGGTGTTAATAGACATGAATTTAATTGCGATAGTGGTAGAGTTATTACTAAAAAACAAATAGAAGAAGATTTAAAATTATTGAAATCTAATAATTTTAATGCTGTAAGAACAAGTCATTATCCTAATATTCCATATTTTTATGATGTATGTGATGAATTAGGATTAATTGTAATGGATGAAGCTTCTATTGAAACTCATGGAACTTGGGATCTTAGAGATTCAAGAAAAAAAGATAAAAATTTTGAATATAAAGTATTACCTGGAAGTGATGAAAAATATAAGGAATTTACTTTAGATAGAATTAAAGCAATGTATGAAAGAGATAAAAATCATCCTTGCATTATCTTTTGGAGTTTAGGAAATGAAGCATATGCTGGAACAAATTTAGCAGAATGTTATAAATTTTTAAAAGAAAAAAATGATCAAAGAGTTATTTCTTATGAAGGTTGTGCTAATTGCTTAAAATATTCTTATATTTCTGATGTTATTGCTAGAATGTATACTAAACCTAAAGACATTATTAAATATTTAAAGAGGAATAAAAATAAGCCATTTATATTAATTGAATTTGCTCACTCAATGGGAAATTCGACAGGAAATTTCGATGAATATGTCAATTTATTCAATAAGTTTAATAATTATCAAGGTGGCTTTATTTGGGATTTTGTAGATCAAGGATTAAAAATATCAAATAAAATGTGCTATGGCGGAGATAATTATGATTATCCAAATGATAATAATTTCTGTGCGAATGGATTATTATTAGCTGATCGTACTACAACTAGTAAAATGAGTACAGTTAAATATTATTATCAACCTTTTAGATTCCAATTTGATAAAGATGGAATAACAATATTTAACGATAATTTTATTAAAAACACTGCAAAACTCAAGTTTATTTATGAAATTTTAGAAAATGGAAAAGTAATATTTACTAAAAGTTTTGAAGCTAATATATTAGCAAAAAGCTCTAAGAAAGTTACTATAAATAAAGAAATTTCTTTTAAAGATAATATAGATTATGTAGAAAGAATTAGAGCAATTTCTAAAGTAGATAATTTATATTTAAAAGCTGGAGATGAAGTTGCTTTTGAACAAAATTTCATAAAAGGTGATTTATTTAAAAGTCAATATAAACCACAAATTAAAGGAGAAAATAAGATAGAAATTTTTAAATCTTTAACTCATATAACAGTTCAAGTTGATAATTTAAAAGTAATATTTAATGGTAACATCTCTAATATTGGTGGACTTGAAGCAATTTATTATGATGATAAACAATATATGATGGAACCTATTTTTCCTACTTTATTTAGACCGAAAATAGATAATGATAATTTTATAAATAAGTATTTAACATCATTTTATTTTTCTAGCTCTTTTTATCCTTTCTTTAATCCTTTTTGGGGATTAAAAGTAATCGAAGAAACAAAAGATTATGTAATAGTTAGAGTTAAATATAAAATGTTAAATGCTATTTTCTTTAGAAACTTCATTATCGATTATAAAATTACTTCTAATAAAGAAATAATTGTAAATGCTAAATATAAAACAAACAAAATGTTACCACCACCAGATATTGTTGGCTTAAGAATACCTATTAGAAAAGATTTCAAAGACTTTAATTATATAGGATTAGGTAAAGAAGATAATTATATTGATCGATATAAAGGTATTAAATTTGGATATTATAATTCTAATGTAGATAAAGAATTTATTCCTTATTCAATACCTCAAGATTGTGGAAATCATTTAGGTAGTAAATTTATAAATATCCCAATGAATGGAAAGAATTTAAATTTCTATGCTTTAAATAATTCTTTTGAATTTAAATATTTACCATATAACGAATTTGAAATTGAAGTTAAAAATAGAGTTGAAGAATTATTTGGTAATAAATTTAATTATTTAACAATTTCTAGTGTTAATAGAGGGGTTGGTGGAGATGATTCTTGGGGTGCACCAACTCATAAAAAATATCGATTAAAAGCTAATAAAAAATATAATTTTGAATTTATGATTAAAATCGAAGACTAATTTTGTCGTTAAAAGTTTTATATACTTGATATTTGATAAATAAAAGCATAAACTTTCATATTTGGTGGAAGGTTATGGTAATTAAGAAATTTTTACATGTAAAACACTTAGAAATGGACTTAACAAAAGGCAATTTATTTTGGAAATTTGCCCTTTTTGCCTTACCACTTGCTTTAACTACTATATTACAATTACTTTATACAACAATTGACCTTTGGTGTGTTACTAAATATGGTGGTGGAAGTGTATCAATGAGTGCTGTTGGTTCTAATGCTGCACTTATTAATCTTATTGTTACTGTATTTGTAAATATGTCGATGGGAGCTAATGTTGCTATATCACAAGCTAAAGGTGCTAATGATAAAGAAAAAGCTTCTAAAGTTTTACATACTTCTTTAATTTTATCCGTGTTTAGCGGGGTTATTGTTGGAATTGTAGGGTTTTTCTTATCTGGAGTTTTATTAAAAATGATGAATACTCCAATATCTTTATTAGAAAAAGCTACTGACTATTTAAAGATTTATTTTATTGGTTTACCTTTCTTAATGATATATAACTATGGTTCTCAAATTCTTAGAGCTTTAGGTGATAGTACAAAACCTTTATTGACTTTAATAGCTGCAGGAATTATCAATGTTGGATTTGATGTTCTTTTAGTTAAATATGCTAATCTTGATGTTGTTGGAGTTGCTATTGCTACTATTTGTAGTGAAGCAGTTGCAGCTTTTATGACAACATTATTTTTATTTTTAAATAATAAAGGATTTGTAAAATTAAAATTTAAAAAATTAAGAATAGATGTTCCTTCTTTAAAAGAAGTGTTAGTTATTGGTTTACCTGCAGGTATTCAAGGATTAGCTTTTTCTATACCAAACGTATTAATTCAATCAAGTTTATACTCAATTACTAATTATTCAATTAATGGAATTCCGATTTCTCAAGATGAAATTGTTGCTGGAAGTAGTGCTGCTAGTCAATTAGAGAACTTTGCTTTTGCAATTGAAGATGCAATCGGAGTTTCTTTATGTACTTTCGTTGGACAAAATTTCGGTGCTAAAAATAAGAAAAATATTAAAAAAGTATTTTGGATTGGATTAAGTTGGGATTTCATTACTTGTATATTAATCGCAGTTTTCTTTATTGCTTTTTCAAATCAGTTATTATCAATATTTATTACAGAAAAACAAGGAGTTATACAATCTCATGCTATAGCTGCTGGTAAAGAAAGAATGTATATTATGATAATTCCTTATATTTTTGATGGAATAATGATTATATGTGGTGATTTTTTAAGAGGTATGAAAAGAAGTTTACCACCAGCAATTATCACATTAGTTGGTTGTACTGGATTAAGAATTTTATTCTTATATACTTTATTTCGAATGCCTTATTTCCACACAATTTTCTGGTTATATGCTGCTTATCCAATTAGTTGGGTACTGATTGATATATGTTATATACCAATAATGATTGTTTTAACTAAAAAATCTTTTAATGAGATTGATAATAGCTTAACTTTATCTAATCAAACTAATTAATAAAATTCATAATCTAAAGATTATGTCAAATAATTGATAACTTATAATTTATTATAAGTCTTTTTTCTAAAGCCCTTTAATTTAACAAAATTAAAGTATATAATATAAACGTTTTTAAAGGAGAAATTTAAATGTCTGACGTTAAGAAAACAATGCTTAGTGTTGATGGTAATACGGCTGCAGCTCTTGGAAGTTATAATTTTACTGAAGTTGCTGCAATTTATCCTATTACTCCATCAAGTCCAATGGCTGATCATGTTGATGTATATGCAAGCCAAGGAAAAAAGAATTTTTTTGGAAATGTAGTTAAAGTTTGTGAAATGCAAAGTGAAGCTGGTGCAAGTGGTGCTTTACATGGCGCATTACAAGGTGGAAGTTTGGCAACTACTTATACAGCTAGCCAAGGTTTACTATTAATGATTCCTAATATTTATAAATGGTGTGGTGAACTCCTCCCAGCAGTTATGCATGTATCTGCTAGAAGTTTAGCTACAAGATCTTTATCTATTTTTGGTGATCATCAAGATATTTATGCTATTAGACAAACAGGTATCGCAATGCTTTGTTCACACAGTGTTCAAGAAGTTGCTGATTTATCACCTATTGCTCACTTAATAGCAATTGAAGCAAGTTATCCTATGTGCCATTTCTTTGATGGCTTTAGAACATCTCATGAAATTCAAAATGTTGAATTTATCGATGATAAAGAATGGGAAAAATTATTAGATAGAAAAGCTGTTGAACAATTTAGAGCTAGAGCTTTAAACCCACACACTCACCCAGTTACTCGTGGTGGTGCTGAAAATGATGATATCTATTTCCAAGGTAGAGAAGCACAAAACGAACACTTCAACAAAGTTATCGATATTGCTGATAAATATTTCAAGAAAGCTAGCGAATTAACTGGAAGAACTTATGCACCATTTGTTTATGTTGGTGATCCAAAAGCTACAAAAGTTATTATTGCTATGGGTAGTGTTACTGAAACTGCTCTTGAAGTTGTTAATGATTTAAATAAAAAAGGTGAACACGTTGGTTTAGTTAAAGTTCATTTATATAGACCATTCAGTGCTAAACATTTAGTAAGTGTCTTACCTGAAACATGTAAAGAAATTGCTGTTTTAGATAGAACTAAAGAAATGGGCGCTGTTGGTGAACCATTATATGAAGATGTCGTAAGTGCTTTAAAACTCGAAGGAAGAGATGTTAAAGTTATCGGCGGAAGATATGGTTTATCAAGTAGAGATACTCAACCAAAACACATTAAATCAGTTTATGATTTCATGTTAACAGGAAAAGAATTCCATGGATTTACAGTTGGTATTAATGATGATGTTACTCATTTGTCAATTCCTGTTGATGAAGAATACGAAATTGCGCATAACTATACAAGCTGCTTATTCTATGGTTTAGGTAGTGATGGTACAGTTGGTGCTAATAAATCATCAGTTAAAATTATTGGTGATGCAACTCATCAATATGCTCAAGCTTATTTTGCTTACGATTCTAGAAAATCTGGTGGTGTTACAAGAAGCCACTTAAGATTTGGAAAAGAACCAATTCACTCAACATATTACGTTGAACATGCTAACTTTATTAGCTGTTCATTAGATACTTATGTCTTTAGATTTGATATGTTAAAGAATTTAAAGAAAGGTGGAACATTCTTATTAAATACTGATATGGATGATGAAGCTTTAATTAAATCTTTACCAAATAGAGTTAAATATCAATTAGCTACTAAAGGTGCAAAATTCTATGTTATCGATGCTAATAAGATTGCTCTTGAAATTGGTATGGGAAGACATACAAACACAATTTTACAAAGTGCATTCTTCTATTTAAATCCACAAATTATGCCTTATGAAGAAGCAAATAAATGGATGAAAAAATTAGCTGAAAAAACATATAGTAGAAAAGGACAAGAAATTGTTGAACTCAACTATAAAGCTATCGATAAAGGTACAGAAGGCTTAAGAGAAGTTAAAGTTGATCCAGAATGGGCTAAATTACCATTTAATAGAGAAAGACATATCTTAGGTGATGAATACTTCGATACATATGTTGATCATATTAATAATCTTGATGGTTACGATATTCCAGTTTCTAAATTCACTGAATTTGAATTATTAGATGGAACTATGGAAGAAAACGTTACTTATAAAGAAAAAAGAAGTATCGCTGATAGAGTCCCTGAATGGAATAAAGATTACTGTATTCAATGTAATCAATGTGCATTCGTTTGTCCACATGCTACAATTAGACCTTTCTTATTAACAGAAGATGAAATTAATAATGGTCCAGAAGGATTAAAAGATATCGTTAAACCAGCTGTTGGTGGACCTCAAGTCAAAGATTATAAATTCGTCATTCAAGTTTCTCCAATGAACTGTGTTGGCTGTGGTCTTTGTGTTAACGAATGTATGGCTAATAAGACAGCTAAAAAACTTGGTAACGATCACTATGCATTAAAGATGGTTGAAGCTAAATCACAATTCGATAAAGAAAAGTTTGCTACATATTTATATAAGAATACTGAATATAAGACAAACTTATTCCCATTAACAACAGTTAAAGGTGTTGGATTCTTAATGCCTTATATGGAAATTAGCGGTGCTTGTGCTGGATGTGGTGAAACTCCATATTATAGATTATTATCACAATTATTCGGTAAAGATTTATTAATCGCTAATGCTACTGGATGTAGTTCAATCTATAGTGGTTCTACACCTCTTACTCCATTTGTTACTGATAAGAATGGTAATGGTGTTGCTTGGGCTAATAGCTTATTCGAAGATAACGCAGAATATGGCTATGGTATGAGATTAGCAACTAACTATAAATTAATGCAAATTGCTAGAATCTTAGAAGCTGCTTTAAATAGTGAAACTGTTGAAGCTAACTTAAAAGAAACAATTAAGACATATCTCGCTAATATTAAGAATAAAGATGAAGCTCGTAAGATTGTTCCAACTTTAGTTAAAGAAGTTAAAGAATCTAAAGATGAAGCTATCAAAGAAGTCTTATTATTTGAAAGAGATTTAGTTGATAAATCAGTCTGGATCGTCGGTGGCGATGGCTGGGCTTATGATATTGGTTACGGCGGACTTGATCACGTATTAGCTAGTGAAGATGATGTTAACGTCATGTGCTTAGATACCGAAGTTTATTCAAATACTGGCGGTCAATCTTCTAAGTCTTCACAAACTGGTAGTATTGCTCAATTTACTGCTAGTGGTAAAAAGACAAGAAAGAAGAACTTAGCATTAATGGCTATGAGTTATGGTACAGTTTATGTTGCTCAAATCGCTTTAGGTGCAAACCCAATGAAAGCAATTCAAGCATTCAAAGAAGCTGAAAGCTATAACGGACCTTCCTTAATTATATGTTACGCTCCATGTATTAACCAAGGTATTAAAGGCGGACTTGTTAATAGTATCGCTACTGAAAAAGAAGCTGTTGAATGTGGTTACTTCACAACATTTAGATATGATCCTCGTAAACTTGAACAAGGTAAACCAGCTCTTGAATTAGATTGTAAAGAACCTGACTTCACTAAGTTTAGAGAATTTATCTTAAAAGAAACAAGATATTCACAACTTCCAAAAGTTAATCCTGAACACTATGAAGAACTCTTCATAAAGAGTGAACAAGCTGCTAAGGATAGATGGGAAAGAATCAAGAAATTTGGTTTATAATCCATTAACTTATTAATAATAAAATAGCTACTGGAAAGTAGCTATTTTTTTATATTGATTAGGAATTTCTATTTGGTAAAAATCATAAGCAAAAAGCTTATTAAACTAAATTTTTAAAAAAATATTTGTTATGAAAAGCTTATTTTTTAATTTTTGCGTTATAAATATCTAGAGGAACAAATTTATCTTTACC
>JALEXS010000030.1 GCA_022780025.1 Mollicutes bacterium
CTAACCATTTATAACTTTTACAAGTGTTGCATTGAATTGTCATATTCAAATAACACTTCCTTTTGCTATACCTTTATTTAAGCATATTTTAATAAAATAAGCAAAATTATGACAACTTTAATGCAACAAAATTTGTGATAAGGACTAAATGGTCATTTTTTTAATAATTTGTTGCTTTATGAATGTCATATAACATTAAAATTTTGTACATTAATAAATTAAATTTATTACTTTATAACAACAATTAATATTATTAAACAATTAAATTATTGTTTTATTCTTTACAGTAATTAAAAAATATTATTTAATAAGTTCATGGCTTACCGTAAATTAAGAAATATTAAAGGAAAAATATTAGATAAAGCACTAGAAATCGGCGCAAACGAAGGTGTATATAATATTACTGCGAGAAAAATCGCTAAAAATTGCGATATTTCAACCCATACTATTTATAATCATTTTCTATCTATGCGAGAATTGATAGATACTATTGCTTTTAATTACGACCGTAAATACATGGAAGATATTAAAAAAGTTATATTAGAAGGTTATAGTAAGCAAGAAATCTTTTATCATTTTTTAGATATATTTATTAGAGAAAAAAATAATACTTTATATTATATTTCATATGTACATTGTTATGGTTTTAATCCTACATGTAAAAATGATCGTACTAGTGAATTTGTTCCTTATGCCCGATATATTTTTAATGATGATATTGATGATAATACCATAATGTTTTTATGGGATTTTATAACTCGTATTCTATTTTATTATGCTGAAAAAATAATTAAAGGTTTTATACCTTATGATGAGCATTATAAAAGTATGATGTTTAATGCTATTACTCAAGGCATCGATAGCTTTATAAAAAACGATATTAAATAATAGTCATTTAATTTAAAAATCATAATAAAAAGTGCAGTTTTGCAAGGTTTCTTACAAAATACTGCACTTTTTTAGTTTTGAATTTTATTTAATATAGAGATTAGAATCTATATTTTTTGAAAGCTTTTAATCCTTCAAAGACTGCAGCTTCGCCAAGTTCATCTTCAATTCTTAATAATTGATTGTATTTACACATTCTATCAGTTCTTGAAGCACTACCTGTTTTAATTTGTGAAGCATTTACTGCAACTGCTAAATCAGCAATTGTTGTATCTTCAGTTTCACCTGATCTATGGCTAACCATTGTAGTATAACCATTGATTTGAGCCATTCTAATAGCATCTAAAGTTTCTGTTAAAGTACCAATTTGGTTAACTTTAATTAAGATTGAATTAGCAATACCTTTTTTGATACCTTCTGCTAAGATTGATGGGTTAGTAACAAATAAATCATCGCCAACTAATTGGATCTTATTACCTAATTCTTCAGTAAGTTTCTTCCAACCATCCCAATCTCTTTCTCCTAAACCATCTTCGATTGTGATAATAGGATATTTAGCAACCATTTCTTCGTACCAAGCGATCATTTCTTCACTTGTTTTAACACCTTGGCCACTCTTCTTTAAGTTATATTTCTTTGTTTCTGGATCATAGAATTCACTAGCAGCAACGTCCATACCTAAGAAAATTTGTTTTCCAGGGACATAGCCAGCAGCTTTAATAGCTTCAACGATTAATTCTAATGGTTCTGTATTTCCTTCTTTACAACTTGGAGCAAATCCACCTTCATCACCAACAGCAGTGTTATAACCTTTTTTCTTTAAAACATCTTTTAAATGATGAAATGTTTCAACACCAGCTCTTAAAGCTTCGTGGAATGTTTCAAATCCTGCAGGAATAATGAAGAATTCTTGGAAATCAACTGTAGAATCAGCATGAGCACCACCATTAACAACGTTCATCATTGGAACTGGTAATACTTTAGCATTAACACCACCTAAATATTTGTATAAAGGCATACCATAAGCTTCAGCAGCTGCTCTAGCACAAGCCATAGAAACACCAAGCATAGCATTAGCACCTAAATTCTTTTTGAATGGAGTTCCATCTAATTTTAATAATTCTTGATCGATAGCGACTTGATCATCAGCATACATACCAACGATAGCAGGAGCTATAACTTCATTAACGTTTTTAACTGCTTGTAAAACGCCTTTTCCTAAAAATCTTTTTTTGTCTCCATCTCTTAACTCAAGAGCTTCTCTTTCACCAGTTGATGCACCACTAGGTACAATTGCTCTACCCATTACGCCACAATCTAATGTAACTTCAACTTCAACTGTTGGATTACCACGAGAGTCTAAGACTTCACGAGCATAAATATCAATAATTTCTGTCATAAAATATCTCCTTTTGACAAAAAGATTATATCACTTATAAATATGAAAATATAGCAATTTAATATAGTAAAAATTAAGTTTTAAAATTAAAGTATTCTAAATTTCTTTAGAATATAAATCATAAACAAAAGCATCAGTAATAACTATTTCAACAATATCACCAAGTTCATGATTTTTATTAGTTTTCATATAAATATCACCATCAATATCATCTGTAGCATTAAATGATGTTCTAACTAAATAAGTTCCATTATCTTCTCCAACAACGATGGCTTTATATTGCTTTCCTATCATCTTTTTATTAAGTTCATAAGATAATTTTTTAGCTAAACGCATAATTCTATCTTTTCTTTCAATTTTAACTTGTTCATCTATTTGAGGATTTAATTTATATGCATAAGCCATTTTTTCGTTAGAATAAGTAAATACACCAATATGGTGATATGGATGATCATTTAAATATTTTTCTAATATTTCTATATCTTCTTCAGTTTCTGTAGGATAACCGACTATTAAAGTACATCTAAAAATAGCATCAGGAATTTCTTTTTTAATATAATCATACATATTTGATAACGATTCATATGTATCATTACGATTCATAAGTTTTATGATTCTATCGCTAGCATGTTGAATAGGTAAATCAAAATAAGGAACTATATGTTTACTATTTTTAATAGTTTGAACAATTTCCTCAGTTAATTCATTAGGATATATGTAATAAACACGTATAAATTCAATACCTTCTATATCATCTAGTTCTTTTAATAAAGTTGATAAAGTAATATTTTTATCTTTAAAATCTTTTCCATAATATGCAGTATCTTGAGCAATTACATTAATTTCTTTTATTCCTCTTTTAACAGCATTTTTAGCATAATTAACTAAATCAACTAATGGTAACGAATAATATGTTCCTCTTAAATTAGGAATAATACAAAAACCACATTTATGATTGCATCCTTCGCTAATCTTTAAAAAGATTGAAAACTCATTGTCTTCTTCAATTCTATTAAAGATATCGTATTGTTTAAAATCGTCAATATTAAGAAGATTATTTAATAATGAACCAAGGTTTTTAAAATCTTTAAATCCAACAAATAAGTCGACTTTTGGGAACTTTTTGTGCAAAATATCACGATATTTTTCAACTAAACAACCTAAAACTACTAACTTTTTATTAAGTGTTTCAAGATATGAAATTGTGTCAAAAGATTCATTTTCAGCATCATGAATAAAAGCACAAGTATTAACAATAATTAAATCAGCAATTGTTTCATCAACAACAATTTCAAAATTAGATTTATCATTAAATAAGCCTAAAACAGCTTCACTATCAACTCTATTTTTAGAGCATCCTAAATTTACTAAACAAACTTTAATCATCTTTTACACATCTCATTCATTTTTACAATCTTAGGTAATACTTTAATAAAATCTTTATAATTTTTCAATCTAAAAGTCCAGTTCATATTACCTGCAATACCTGGAGTATTAATTCTAGCTTTGTTATCTAATCCTAAATAATCTTGTATAGGAATAATTGATAATTCACAAATAGATTTATGAGCATATTCAATAAATTTCCAATTAGTTTTTTTAGATTTAATACCTTCATATCTAAATTTAATAGATAATATTTCTTTTTGCTCTTTAGTTAAATTTTTATAAAAACCAACTATTGTTTCATTATCGTGACTTCCTGTATAAATTATTTGTTTTTCTTTTACATCAAAGGCATTATCAAAAATAGAGAATTGCAATATATTCATACCTGGTAAATTAAAATCATCACGTAATTTAAAAACAGATGGGAATACATCTCCTAAATCTTCTACTATAAGTCTATCAAGTATGTTCTCCTTCTTTAATAACTCAAAGAATGGATGACCTATACCATTTTCCCATTTACCATTAATAGCGTTTTTACTACCAAAAGGAATACTATAATACGTATCAAAAGCTCTAAAATGATCGAGTCTTAATACATCATATTTTCTCAAAGCTTTTGCAATTCTATTTTTAAAGAAAGAATAATTATTATCTTTCATATATTGAACATCGTAGCATGGATTGCCCCACAATTGTCCTTGAGGAGAAAAATAATCTGGTGGTACACCAGCTACCATTTTAGGTGAACAATCTCTATAATTAATTAAAAATTCATCTAAATGTCCAAAAAAATCACTGCTATTTAAGCCAACATAAAATGGTAAATCGCCAATTAATTTAACATCGTATTTTGCTAATTCTTTTTTTAATAATTCTAATTGATTAAATAATTTATATTGAACCCAGTATATAAAATTAATTTGTTTACTATATTTAATTAATAATTCTTTATCTTTATAGAAAGCTTCTTTATCTTTTTTGTTCCATTCATAAAGAACTTTATTATGATTTTTCTTTAATAAAATTTGAAATAAAGCATATTTTTCTAACCATGAATTTTCGCTTAAAAATTTTAAAAAGTCTGCAGAACCTACATCTTTTTGTAATTTATAAGCATTTTTTAAATAATGCATTTTATAATTTCTAACTAAATTATAATCAATTTTATCAGTTGGAAATTCTACTTTTTTTAATTTATTTATTAGCCCGTCTTCTTTTAATAATTCTAAAGAAATATAAATAGGATCAATTGCAGTATCACAACTAGAAGCATAAGGTGAATTACAACAATCAACCGGATTTAAAGGAAGTATTTGCCAATACTTAATACAGCCTTTATTTAACAATTTTACAAATTCATAACTAGGTTTTCCTAAGTCTCCAATTCCATAATTTGAAGGAAGACATGATATAGGACATAAAATACCATTACTACGCATACATTCACCTAAATTCCTTAATTATTATACATAAAGTATAATACATATTGTTATCTTTTTATAATTTTATGAAATTTTATTTAAATAAACTTATAAAAATTATTCTATAAGAAGAAAACTTATTGATAAAAAATAATAAAGTAAAGGAACATTTTAACGTAACATCAGTACTATTTTATTTTTTATACATTGATATTTTTAATTATTAAACAACTATTAAGCTAAATACCTTGGTATTTTTCATTATTATGTGTTAGATGACATACTTAAAGCAACAGATTTTTAAAAAAATGACCATTTAGTCTTTATCACAAATTTTGTTGCATTAAAGTTGTCATAATTTTGCTTATTTACGTAAAATATGCTTAAATAAAGGTATAGCAAAAGGAAGT
>JALEXS010000031.1 GCA_022780025.1 Mollicutes bacterium
ACTTCCTTTTGCTATACCTTTATTTAAGCATATTTTACGTAAATAAGCAAAATTATGACAACTTTAATGCAACAAAATTTGTGATAAAGACTAAATGGTCATTTTTTTAAAAATCTGTTGCTTTAAGTATGTCATCTAACAATGAATATATGTTCTTAAGAACTATATAACAAAAAACGTAACTATCAAATTTTGATAATTACGTTTTAACTTTTTGTTATTTATAAATCAATTAATAATTATAAATTATTTAGATTGAATGTATTCATCAATAGCTTTAGCAGCATGTTTTCCAGCACCCATAGCTAAAATAACAGTTGCAGCACCAGTAACAGCATCACCACCAGCATAAACACCTTCTCTAGATGTTAAACCAGTTTCGTCTTTAGTTACGATACATCCGTGTGGATTAGTATCTAATCCTTTTGTAGTTGATTTAATTAATGGGTTTGGTGAAGTACCAATAGAAATAATTACACAATCTACAGGTAAAATAAATTCACTGCCTTCAATTGCAACAGGTCTACGTCTACCACTAGCATCTGGTTCTCCAAGTTCCATCTTAATGCATTTCATACCATTAACTAAATGTGTTTCAGGATCTTCAAGAATTTCAACAGGATTATTTAATAATTTGAAAATAATACCTTCTTCTTTAGCGTGTTCGACTTCTTCTTTTCTTGCAGGAAGTTCTTCTTCACTTCTTCTATAAACAATATAAACTTCTTCAGCACCTAAACGTTTTGCACATCTAGCGGCATCCATAGCAACGTTTCCACCACCAACAACAGCAACACGTTTTGCGTGTTCAATTGGAGTATCACTGCCTTCTTTATAAGCTTTCATTAAGTTAGTTCTTGTTAAGAATTCATTAGCACTATAAACACCTTTTAAGTTTTCGCCAGGAATTCCCATAAATCTAGGTAAACCAGCACCACTACCAATGAAAACAGCTTCAAAACCATATTCTTTTTGTAATTCATCAATTGATAAAACATGGCCAATAACCATATTTGTTTCAACTTTAACTCCTAAAGCTTTTAATCCATCAACTTCTTTTTGAACGATTGCTTTTGGTAAACGGAATTCTGGAATTCCATAAACAAGAACACCACCAGCTAAATGTAAAGCTTCAAAAATTGTTACATCATAACCTTTTTTAGCTAAATCACCAGCACAGGTTAATCCACTAGGACCACTACCAATAACAGCGACTTTATGTCCATTACTAGGAACTTTTTTAACTTCGCCATTAAAATGTGCATTATGATAATCAGCTACGAATCTTTCAAGACGTCCAATAGCAACAGGTTCGCTACCAGGTCTTAATCCTCTTGTACATTTCATTTCACATTGAGTTTCTTGAGGACAGACCCTACCACAAACTGCTGGTAAAGATGATGATTCACTAATAATATCATATGCTGCTTCAAAATTACCTTGAGCAACTTGTTGAATAAATCCAGGAATATTAATATTTACAGGGCAATGAGCAACACATGGTTTATTCTTACAATTTAAACAACGTTTTGCTTCATCAATTGCCATTTCTTCAGTATAACCAATAGCAACTTCTTTAAAATTCTTATTTCTAACGTTTGGTTCTTGAGATGGCATTGGGTTTTTAGTAGGTCTCATATTAAATGGCATAATTATTTAACCTCCTTTTTAAATAAATTACATTCTTCTTCATAAGCATGTCTTTCAAATGCTTTATACATAGTTCCTCTTTGCATTGCTTCATCGAAATCAACTTCATAACCATCAAAGTCAGGTCCATCAACACAAGCAAATTTTGTTTTTCCGCCAACAGTTAATCTGCAGCACCCACACATACCAGTTCCATCGATCATAATTGGGTTCATTGAAACAGTACATGGAACGTTGTATTTCTTACATGTAGCAACAACAAATTTCATCATAATAAGAGGTCCAATTGCTACGACTTCATCGAAGTTTTCGCCATTTTTGAGTAATTCATCTAACGCATTAGTAACTAAGCCTTTTGTACCAACGCTTCCATCATCACTCATAAGAATGTAGTTATCACTAATATCTTTAAATGCTTTTTCTAAAATTACTAAGTCTTTATTTCTAAAGCCAACAATTGAAGTAACTTTTGCACCATGTTCGTGGAATGCTCTAGCAACTGGTAATGCAATAGCACAACCGACTCCACCACCTATAACTGCAACATTCTTTTTGCCTTCAACTTCGCTAGGTTTACCTAATGGACCAACAAAGCTATAAAGTTCATCGCCGACTTCTTTGTGATTTAATTTTAATGTTGTAGCACCAACAATTTGGAAAATAATGCTAACAGTGCCTTTCTCTGGGTCAGTGCCAGCAACAGTAAGAGGTATTCTTTCTCCGCCTTCTTCGACAATTAAAATAATAAATTGTCCGGCTTTAGCTTTTTTTGCAACAAATGGAGCTTCAATTTCCATATATGTTACTGTAGGATTTAATACTTCTTTTTTAACAATTTTAAACATATATTCCTCCTAAAATTATCAAAATCATTATAGACTTAATAATAAAATTATTAAAGCAAAAACAAACTATAAATTGCTCTATTTTGTTTAAGTAAAAATATCATTCTTTTTTTATTTTTTTAATTTATCAATTATTAAATTATTTTTTATTCAATATTAAGTGAATTAAAAACTAGTTCTTTTTGAAAAAAACTATGCAGAATAAGGCTAAAACTAAAGAAATTGGTATAAATAATGAATAGTTTAAATAGTTAATATCAACGTATTTATACAAAACATAGAAGATAACAAACCCAAAGATAAAAAATAAAATAATTGATAAAATTTCTAAACAAACTAATAAATTTTCTTTATTTTTGTCTTTTATATATTTTACTAAACTAGATGTTGCTAATTTCATCATTGCTGTCATCATCGTTGTTGATAATGCATGTTTATTAATATTTGTAAAAGCATGAGATTGTAAGGCTCCAAAAAAGCTTAATAGACATCCTGCAACAATATTTAATGTTCCATATTTTTCACTATCAATCGGAATAAATATGACAGATGTCAATATAATTAATCCTATTGAATATATGAAATATTCATATTTTATTTTTGTCATATCTGATATTTGATAAATGATCTCAGTGATAATAATCCCAGCAATAAAAGTTATAACAAATAAGAAATGAGCAAGTGCTCCTATATAATTATTTTCAAATAAATCAGAAAAAGTATATATCAAGTTTCCTGTTTGCATTCCTGAGAATGCTCCTCTAATCATAAGCGAATACATTTCAATAAAGCCACCAATTAAAGCTAAGATGACTCCTTTTAATAAATGTATATTGAAATAGTCTTTTTCCATGGTTTTTATATTATTCTTCTTTATACAATGTTTCAATAATAACTTGATTACTTTTAAGTTCTTTTATAATTAAGTAAAGTTTTTTCATTGACGTTATTTTACTGTTTGATACATCTTAAACTAATAAAAATATGGTTATTTTTTTATTAAAATTAATGATTTAAAGTAATAATTTATTTCTTAATAATGTATTTTTTTATAATATTAAGTCTTAATCTATTAATTATTTTTAACGTTTATAAGCCTATAATATTTAAGGGGTTTTATTATGGTTAAGAAATTGAAATTATTGCGGTTATTTCCAATTCTTTTTAGTGCTTCTTGTTCTACTAATAATGTAATTGATAATGAATTGCCATTACCAAAAGATTTGTTCAAAGAAATAATAGAAAAACAAAATTTTACAGTTAATATTAAAAGTTATATTACCGATGTAAATTATGATGTAAATAAATATGTAACTGAAAATGCTATTTATTACAAAAGTAATACAACAAATGAACAATTTGGTTTTATAAATGATATTAAAAATAAGAATTATTATTCATTTAAATTAGATGATAAAAACAAGATAATTCCTAGTTATGTATATTCTTTAGAAAATAGTAAATACCAGGATGATTTTTATAATTTAAATTCTTTGAAAGTAAATCAATTACCTTTAAACACTTATAATAGTCAAGATAATTACTATAAAATTACTAATTATTCGATTTTAGAGACTTTTTCATTATATTCAGACTTATTTACTTCTAGTGAAGATTTCCTTACAATTTATCCTTTAACTGGCGGCTTAAAAATTTTATCTAAAGATAGCGCATTACTTGATATCACTTATAGTTATGAAAATAATTTAATTGGTAAAATTAGTTTTACTTTTACTGATATTAATAAAACTTCTATTCCTAATTTAAATGAGTTTTTAAATAATGGCGGTAAAGCTAAAGAAATGAGTAAAGATTTAACTAATATTCAATCTCTTATTAGTAAAAACAATTATACTTTAAGCGTTTCTTATGAAAATACATTATTTTATAATACATATTTTACTGAAAACTATATTTATAGGGAATACGGTCAATCAATATTAGATAATGAAGATTATAATTATGTAAATAATGGTGCATTTGCTATTAAAGATAAAAAATCCTTAAAAGATGGTCTTTATTCTTTTGAATATAAAGATAATAAGTTTAATAATATTGAAAAATTATCTATAAATACTACTTCTTTATTTGATCTAACGATTACACCTTCTTTTTTATCTTATTATGATGTAATTAAAACTTTCGAAGAAAATTCTGATCAATATTATAATTGTGATTATATTTCTATTGACGCTAATATTAATAAATTAGCTGCTACTTTTGTTGGAATTAATAATCAAGATGGTGTTACTTTAATGGCTACTGGATTAACTATTAATGATAGTAGTATTTTAGAAAATAATATCGTAACTTTATATATTTTTTATAACTATAATAATCAAGATGTATATGATTACTATAGCTTTACTAATTTTGGTAAAACAAAAGTTAGTTTTATTGAAGATTACTTAAATTCTATAGAATAAGGAGATTAAATTATATGAAAAAAAGTAAAATTTTATTTTTAATTAGTGCATTAACATTTACTAGTCTTACTGCATGTCGAAATAATGAAAATAATAATCAAAATAAAGATGATAAATTAACTGGCATTAGTTGTAGCGCTACTAAATTAGAATTAGTTATTGGTGAAACTACTAAAATTACTACTTCATTTACTCCATCCACAACTAACGATTTATTAGAATATGAATCAAGTAATCCAAAAGTTTTAACAGTTGATGTAAATGGAGAAGTTACAGCTCATAGCGAAGGACAAGCAACTATTACTATTTCTTGTGTTAATTATCCAGATATTAAAGATACTTTATCTTTCACTGTCAAAGGACAAGATGTTACTAAATTTGATATTACTTTAGATGATTCTGTTAATAAAGTTACCGAAGGAAATACTACTTTATACGAATTAATTGTAGGTGAAAATTATCCAATAAATATCGATATTGAACCAAAAGCCTTGCAGAACAGCACTATTTCTGTAGAATTTGATTTAGATAATTATTGTAGTTTTGATAGTAAAACAAATACTTTAACTCCACTTCAAAGTAAATCAAGACTTGAAGCTACTTTTAAATTAATGGGTACTAAAGCAACTACAAAGTTATATTTTAAAATTCAAACTAAGGGTGAAAGTGATTCAACTGAAATTATTAATATGTTTAATAAATCAATTGATTTAGAAAAGAGTACTTCTATTAATGGTTATAGTTTTAGCTTTAAAGCTAATTATTATGATAATGGTGTATTAAAATCTAAAGACGAAAAAACTACGCTTAATGTTCATAAAGATAAAAATAAATTCTATATGAGTGGTAATAAACAAATTACTAATAAATCTGGTATGGATAGTGTTACTAACGAATTAGAATATTTATATAAAGGCTATGGAACTGATGGATATTTCTATGATGTTGAAGTTTTAGAAAACGGAACTCATGTTTCAACACCTAAAAAGAAATTAATTGTTAGTGAAGGATCTACTTCAAGTACTACTATTACTACTAATGATGCAATAACTAAATCTAAATATATTGAACATAATTCTAAGGTAGGTCTTAGTGCTATTGCTAAAGGTCAAATTAATGTTTTGCCTTACGATTATTTTATTCCTGGTAAGAGTCATCCTTATTATTTTGGTGGCGATGGTCTTAAACGTGCTACATTTAATAAAGTAGATAATAAAATAACAATTAAAACTTATCAAATAGAAGATAGAGCTGCAGTATATGTTAATAGTGGTGTTTACACATTTAATAATGATGGTTTATTAATAGATTTAGTTATTAATAATAACGTTTATAACTACGCAGATTTTAATTTAGAAACAGGTAAACCTAATGAAAATGTTGATACAATCGCAACTTATGAGATTTCTTATTCTCAAAAAGTAGGTGAATTAACAAGTGAAACAACTAAACTTTTTGATACAAATTCTTTATATTTTACTGATTATACTCCTACTTTAGTTAATAAATCTAATGAGGAAGTTACTACTTATAATGTAAATGAAATATATACTTTATCTATAAAAGATTCTGCTCCAAAATTTGCTACTACTGCAATTGATGATATTACTATTATTGAATCAAGTGATCCAACAGTAGCAAGTATTCAATCTAATAATAAATCTATTAAAATATTAAAAGATGGTGAATCTACTTTAACAATTTATTCTTCTAAAGAAATTGAGAAAAAGATTAAGATTGTTACTAAAATTCCAGATCCTACATCAATTACTGCAAAAATTAATAATAAAAATGTTAGTGGTGAAATAGATGCAACTATTAATCAAGCAATTAAAAATATTACTTTTGAAGTTTTACCAAATGGAGCAAGTAATGATATTAATGTTACTGTTTTAGATAATAAAGGAACAATAGTTAAAGAAAGTAACGGAAGTTATACATTTACTCCTACTTCTACTGGTAAAGTTATTTTAAAAGCTAATTCAATTTCTAAGCCTGAAATTACTACTCAAATTACATTTAATGTTAGTGACGCTTCAGTTTCTACTTTAGATAAAATTGTTGGTAAAACTTATAGATTAGATGATCCAATAACTTATATTTTAGCTTCTTTAAAATTTGAAAGTAAAACTAAAGCTACATTTACTAGTGATTATAGTGGTGTAGAAGTTATTTATACATTTACTCCTATTTATGATGAAGCTACTAATAAAATAAAAATTAGTAATGTTCAATGTAATAAAACTACTACTGAATTAGAAAATTTCTTATTAGATGAATCATCATATAATTGTTTATTTGAAATTAAAAATAATTCATTAATTACAATTTCTATAGATTTATCTAAAGCTAGTTTAACTGTTGATTTATTTGAAGCGGAATACGAAAATCCAACTTCAACTAATATTACTTTAACGGAGGTTAAATAAAATGAAGATTAAAAACGCTTTAATTTTATGTTTACCTTTATTAATTACAAGTTGTTCTAATGATGACATTCCAAGTAAAATAGATTTTAATAGAGCAAGTAAAATATTGGAGAAAATTAATACTAAAAATATAAAATCATTCGATTTTATCGATAGATCTTATAATTTTGATAGTTATAATAATTCTAAATATATAGTTACTGGTTCAGCTTCTAAAGCTTTAATTAATTATGAAGCTAGACATAAATATAATCTTTATAACAATAATTTTATTTCTGATGATATTGAAATTGATGCTTTAATTGGTGTTGAAAGTGTTGAAGTAATTAATACTACAAATGCTAAAGGTCAAATTTATCAAGAAGGTAATTATTTATATGATTATTTTATAGGTCCTAATAAAGATGATTCTTTTGTAAATTGTTATACAACTAGTAAGTATAGAACCTTAGATATTTATTTTAATTATTTATCTTTAATTAATGATACTATAAATTTTTATCAAAATGTTAATGCTTTATATCCTACTGAAAGTGGATTTTCTACTCCTTTAACTAATATTACTAATGAAGATAATAAAGAAACTTACTTAATGTCTGTTTCTTATCCTGGTGATTCTACTTATATGGCTTTTACTTATGAATATGAAGTTATAATAGATTCAAACACTAAATCTTTAGATACTTTAAAAGTTAAGTTAATTCAATATAAAGATACTATTAGTGGTGATTATGAAAATGAAGCTAGAACTTATATTGAATATACTTTATCTAATTTTAAGTATGGTAAAAAAAGTAATTATGAAGGTGAATATAATGATTTTTCAATGATTAATGAAAGATCAATTTATAATAAACCTGCTCAAATTGTTGATACTTCTAATATTAAAGATGGAAATTTAACTAGTGATGATAGTTTAAAGATTGCTCGAAATATATTTGCTTATGGTGAAAATATTAAACAATGTAATTATGAATTTATATATCATGATGCTTTCGATATTGTTAATGTAAATAATGGTATTGGAAATATGAAGTTTAAAGGAATTATTACTTCATATAGTAATGATATTCAAATTAATAATGGATTTATGCAAAAGATTAATAATGACGATATTCCTACTGGAGATAAATCTAATTATCAAATATTTACTATTGCTGATGATGATGGAGTTAAAAAAGGTGGTAAATTTGATAAATATATGACTAATTGTTTTGCATATTTATCTAAAGATAATGTAGTTAATACTGATAATGTTACTGGTGATTTAAGAAGTTATACTGGTGCTAATCCTTTATTATTCCCTGAATTTAGAAATACTATTAAAACTTATCAACAATATAATTTAGGTAAAACAATTGATTCTAATGTTACAGTTGAAATAAGTGCTAGTGGTTATAAAAATGGAGATAATTTATCTATTACTACTTCTATTAGAAAATATGGATCTTTAGTTGATAATACTTATACTTTTACTTATGAAATTAATAAAGATGAAATTAAAAGTTGTAAGTTTGTTGTTAGTGGGCAACTTAATAGTGGAACTAAATATATTGACACTTATCAAGCAACATTTTTAAGTGGTAATAAAGATACTTATAAGGGTGAATATATGGATTTTTCTGATATATATACTCAAGTAGGAATGGAGGCTTTTTATGCGTTTTAAATTCAAAAAGTCTTCTATTCTCATGTTTTTATTTTTATTTCCATTAATCTCTTGTGGGAATAATTCAAATAATAATAATTATATAGAAGATACAATTTTAAAAGATGATTTGACAAAATTAAAGACTTCAAAAAGATATAAATTAGATATAGATTTTAATTTAATTACAGGTAAAGATTCTAAAGAATATCAAGAAACTTATATCTATTTAGAAAACGACTTGCTCTATAGTTATAAGATTAACGAAACTATTTCTACTATTGGATTTACTTCAAGCGATGAAGGAATATATTCTTATTCTATTATTGATAATACAATAGTTCCTGATGCTATTTTAAATTATGATATTTCTAATATTTATGATGAAAGTACAGGATTAAAAAATTATTATAATTCAATTAGTTTAAAAACAGTTTCTTTTAAAAAGACTACTTATAATTTTAAATTAAATGATTTAGCTAATATTAATGCTTTTTTAAAAGCATCAAGTTTAACTCCTACTACTGGTTTAACTAGTTTAATTACTAATTTTAGTGTTATTGATGATAATCATACATTAACTTTTAATATGGATTTTGGAGTTAATGGTTATATAAAACATACAATTAGTCAAATAAACGACTCTAATTTATCTATTCCTTTAATTAATGAATATAAAAATAATGGAGGAAAAGCTAAACAAGCTCTCCCAGAATTAAAAGAGTTAGTTTCTAATTTAGATAGTTTTAATTATTCTAGTGATTTAGGTGAAATTACTTATAAAAATAAAACTATTAAAGTAGGTAGAAAATATTTTACTAATAGTTATATTTATGATGATTATACCGATGAATTTATAAATTATTATAAGGAAGTAAATAATAAAGAACTTGTTCGTGGTGGTTATTTATCTTTTAGTAGTAATAAAAACGGTATTCAAAAAGGAGTTTATTCTTTTACTCCTAAATATGATGAAAAAAATAATCCTTATTTAGATTCAACTTGTTTAAGAAAAGAAACTGATAATATAGATTTGACTACAGTATATCCTTATTTTTCTAGATTATTATTTTATAAATATATTTCAAGTTTTGATAAATCTAGTACTTCTAATAATTTATATATGACAACTAGACAAAATATTGCTTATGATTTTGGTAAAAATATATTAGGAATTAAATCAAAAATACCTGATACAATGTTCATTTTAGATAATAGTAAAGATAGTGATATTAATTTTGATTTCTTAATTAAATATGGTCAAGAAGTCTATACAATTAATGCATCAAAGTTTAATCAAACTAAAATTGATTTTATTGAAAATTATATAAAATAATTTATTTCTTATCGTTTTTAAGATTAATAGCAAAATTAGCAAGTCTTGCTACTGATGTTTTTAATGCGTCCTTATCAAGTTTATTATTATTTAAAGCATCGTATAAATCATTATAAATATTTTTACCACCAATCATAATGATATCATTACCAGCATTTATTACTTCATAACCTATTGCTTGATCAGGTGCAACATCATTCCAATCAGTCATAATAATACCTTTAAAAGCTAAATCATTTCTTAAATATCCATCTAATAAATTCTTATTAGAATTTGTATAAATTCCATTAAGTTTATTATATGAAGTCATAATAGCTTTACTAGATCCATTTAAAATAGCAATTTTAAAACCTCTTAAATAGATTTCATGAAGTGCTCTTTCACTAACATTACTAGTTGTTTTCATACGATTATTCTCTTGATTATTGCAACAGAAATGTTTAAAACATACAGTTTTATTAGAATTATTACTACTTACACCATTACTTAAACTACTTGCCATTAATCCACTAATAAGAGGATCTTCACTATAATATTCGAAAGTTCTTCCACATAAAGGATTTTTAATAATATTCATACCTGGAGCTAACCATATATCAATATTATATTTAATCATTTCATTTTTAACGTGTTCTCCTATTTTATAAATTAAAGGAAGATCAAAACTTTGGGCTTGCATTAATGCACTTGGAAAAGCTGTAGTATATAATTTTCTTCTCTTTTTAAGTGAAAAACTCATTATTTTATTAACAATTGCATAAAATAATTTTGATTCTATAAATTCTTTAGGTAAAACACTAACACCTTTATTCATACCATTTCTATAATGATAATATTCTTTAGCGAGTCTTAATCCAGCAGGACCATCAGCCATATATATAATAGGTATATTATATTTATTATAAGTAGTAGGATATTCACCAACAACTCCTGCACTTGAATATGTTTTAAAAGCAATTCTTCCTACTACCATCTTACATAAATCTAAATCATTAATGTTATTAACAATATCTAAATTAATATCTTCTTTTTCTATTTCTTTATTAATTTTATTAAATGAATTAATTTCAATAATATCTAATGAATCATTAAATTTTTCATGAATTAAAGGTTTAATTTCATCAAATTCAATGGGTTTATCATTAATAATTGTATGTTTATCTAAAATAATATCTTCTTTAATATATAAATTCTTAATAGGAGTTAAATTATCACTAGAATTACCAATACAAATTTCATAATATCCTTTATCAATTACAAAAGAATGAATATCTTCATGATAAGAAGCTAAATTTTCTAAATTAATATTTAAAATTAATTCCTCTTCTTCATTGATATCTAATAATTTAGTCTTTTTAAAGCCAATTAAAGATTGAAATTCTTTATTATCAAAATTAATTGGTCTTGAATAAACTTGAATTACTTCTTTACCTTTATAATTTCCAATATTTTTAACATTAGATTTAATAATTATTTCATTATTTTCAATATATAAATCGTTATTTATATTAAATTTTGTATAAGATAAACCATAGCCAAAAGGGAACATTGGTTTTATACCAAATGAATCGTAATATCTATATCCTACATAAATTCCATCTTTATATTCTTCTATAGAATCATTACCATCTAAATAAGAATAATATTTAAAATTATTTAAATCTTCTAAGTGCTTAGGCCAAGAAAGAGTTAATTTACCACTAAAATTAGATTCACCTAATAATAATTCAGCTAAAGCATCTCCACCACTTTGTCCTGCTTGTCCATAAAGAACTACAGATTTTATATTGTATTTATCGATAAAATTAGTATCAATAGGAGCTCCGGCATTAATAATAACTATTACATTTTTATAATGTTCAGTAACAAATTTAAGATTATGTTCTTCAATATCAGTAAGATAATAATCTCCTTTAGTGTTTTTACGATCAAATCCTTCCCCTGCTTGTCTAGATATAACATAAATACAAGTATCACTAATCGTTTTATTATAATCTTCGATAGTTAATTCTCTATCAATTGCATAATGTTCAGGAAATTTAGCAAAAATACTAAACATTACTTCATAATTAAAAGGATTAACACCACGAGTGCTTTTTCTCATTAATTTTTTACGTTTTTTAATTTCGTTATTTAATTTATTAGCACATTCATCTAAATAATATTCGCTATTAATAATAAAGCCATGATTTTTAAGTCCTTCTTCGATAGATACACTATGAAATACATTTACTTCTCCAGAACCTGTTCCACCTTTAATAGTAAATCTTGCTCCACTACCAAATAAAGCAATATTAGTTTTATCCTTAATTGGTAATAAATTATCTTCATTCTTTAAAAGAACCATTCCTTCTATAGCAACTATTTTTGCTAAATTATCATTATTATTCATATATTAATTTTAAACAACTTCCTTATTATTACTTTATAAATTACTTATTTTAATACATATATCATTTCAAATTCCCGCTAATTTATTATAAAACCCTGCAGAAATCAACTATTTTTATAAATTTTATAAGTTATTCTGTTTCATCTTTAATAAAATTAGTAAAGACTCTTTGCTCTTTAATAGGTAAACCATATTCCTTTTTTCCTAAAGCAATTGACTTCATAAGAAAAACCATATTACGTGCTAGATATCGCATAGTTAATAATCCTTCTTCATCATTAATAGCTTCACCTACTTTTCTACCATGAACACTATTCCAGTAAATGCTAGAAACAACAGGCATATTAGAAATAGTAAAATATTTATTTAACTCATCAAATGTTGCACTACATCCACCACGTCTAGCAACAACAACACTTGCTCCTACTTTCATTGATTTATCAAAATGTGAACTATAGAAAAGTCTATCTAATAAAGAAATAAGAGTACCATTAGCTGAAGCATAATAAACTGGACTAGCAATAATTAATCCGTCAGCTTCTTTAAATTTAATAGATAATTCATTAACAATATCATCTACAACACATTTATCATGTGTATGACAATAATTACAAGCTAAACATCCTCTAATAGTTAAATTACCAACTTGAATATTTTCGAATTCAACACCTTCTTCAACAAAAACTTTTTCAATTTCTTTTAAAGCTAAAGTAGTATTCCCATTTATTCTAGGACTTCCATTCAATATTAAAACTTTCATAATTTACCCCTTATAGATAAATTATAAATTATTTATCACTAAATCTATATAAATTAATCAACAATTTTATCATTAAAAACTTTAATTGCTTTAGCAACATCTTTTTCCATTGCTTCTTTAGCAGCAAAAGCTATTTCATGATAAAAAGTTAAATCTTCATTCTCTCTTATTAATTTGATAGCAGCATAGAGTCCTTCTCTAGCACTATATGAATAATAGTTTATTTTTCTAACACCACATTCAATTGCTTTAACATAATCTTCTTTAGAAACACCACTTCCACCATGCATAACTATTGGAAGATTAGTAAGTTCTTTAATTTTAATAATTCTATCAAAATCAAGTTTAGGTTTTACTTTATAAATTCCATGAGCAGTTCCAAATGAGCACGCTAAAGCATCAATTTTAGTATCTTCTACAAATTTTTTAGCTAATTCTGGATCAGTATATAAATCCTCTTGCTTTCTTATTTTTTTAGAATCTAAAGATTCTCTACCACCTAAAACACCAATTTCAGCTTCAACACTTGCACCATATTTTTTGGCCATCTCAACACATTTTTTAGTATTATTCATATTAATATCATAAGGTAATAAAGAACCGTCATACATTACTGAAGTAAATCCAAGTTTTAATGCTTTTTCAATATATTCTAAATGTTCACCATGATCTAAATGAACACATACTGGAACTTTACTATTTTTTGCTACTAATACCATAATTGGGCCAATTAATGATAAAGGTGCAATTGGTTCATGAAGTTCTGCATGCATTATTATTACTGGAACATTCTTTTTTTCAGCTGCATCTATTACAGCCCATAAATTTTCTAAAGTAGGAGTATTAAAAGATCCGACTGCACAATTATGTTCTTCTGCATACTTTAATACTTCATTCATTGTTACTAACATTTTAATTCTCCTTTGTTAATGTTATATATTTATCTAAGTTTTCTATCATTTCAACTTTGATTTCAAATGTTTTAGTATCATTTGGTTTTATAAATTTAAGAGTGTTATTTTCTCTAGCATATTTTCTTCCATCAGGATAATTTGTTCCAGGTTCTAAACCTAATACATAATCTCTAATACCCATCATTTTCCACTCAGTAAATGAATTCAAATTCTCCTTCTTATAAGAAATTTTCACGCCAAAGTCCAGTTTTTTATTAAAAACTGCTGCAAATGGATTATCGTTCATTTCGTAATAATAACATCTTTCAATATAGTTTTTAGTAGGTTTTAATAATGTATTTGCTTTTTCTAATTCACTACTTGCAAGTTCATTTCTACCCCTAATGTTTTTATAATTTATATGGAGTAATAAGTCTTCATCTAATAATGGATATCCTAAATTCATATGATATAAAACCATAAGAGGAACTTCACTATCTCCATTATTTTTAATTTCATCAACGATTGTAAATGAATTATCTTTTAAGGATAAAGTAATTTTTCTATTTAAACTTAACTTATAAGAAAATATGTTTTCATCTAAAGTTAAAGTTTTAATAATTATCTTATCATCAAGTATTTCATAACTACTATTTTCAGTTGGAGTATTAGAAATATTACCATGTAATCCTAATTCAACTCCATTATCAATAGAAGGTGAACCAAAAGTAGTTAATCCACAAGTTGTTAAAAATCCAGCAGTAAATGATGATAAAAATCCATTATCTTTTTTATCATAATAACTACTATTAACATATCCACAAGGAGATAAATAATTTAAGTTATATCCTTTATAAGATAAATTAGAAATATCACCATTTCTATTTAATGAAATATCCATCTCTAATCCTAATCCATTTTTAGCATGATAAAATTTCATACCTTGAGCTTTAGATTCTAATAATTCATATTTTTGAACACCAAATAATTGATAATTATATCCAATATATTCATTCATATTAAAAACTCTCCAATTTTATCTTTTTATTATTAATCTTTTTATATAATTTAAATAATTTCATATATTCTTTATGAGCTAATTTATCTGGATAATACGTTTTACCAAATTTAACTAATTTTTTTATACCATCATCAATATTATTAAATTCTCCAATAGTAGTACCAACTATAATTGCACTACCTACAGTTCCTGCATTATGATTTAAAATTTTAGTAATAGGAATATTTAAAATATTTGTTTTAATTTGCAACCAATTTTCATTTTTACTTCCACCACCATTAGCATAAATATGATTAATTTTAATACCACATTCCTTTAATATTTCAATATTAAGTAACATTTCATATGCAACACCTTCTAATATTCCTTGATAAATGTCTTTTAAAGTTGAAGATATATTTAATCCATAAATATTACCTAAACTATATGAATTCATATAAGGGGTACCACTACCTAAAAAATGTGGACTAATTAATAATTTAGAAGGCATTTTTGTATTTATTTCCTTATCAAATTTTGTCAATGGATTCTCTATATTGATACATAAATTATTAATAAACCATTCAATTAAGGCACCACCTGAAAATATCAAAGGATAAGAAATATAAGCATTAGCAAAACTATAAGGAATAATACCAAATCCACCTTTATACATCTTATTATTAGTAGGTGTTTCTTTAAATAAAGGTATAAAACATTCACATGTTCCACATCCATCAATAGCGTCATTAAACTTAGTTAATCCACTACCAATAGCAACGCTAAATTGATCATGACTTACACTAATTATTTTAATATCCTTGCTAAAACCGAATATTTTTTTAATATTTCCTGCTATTGTTCCAGATTTTACAGGTATAGAAAATTTATTTTTATCTAAATTAAAAGCATCAAATAATTCATCACTCCACTCTAATTTATTAATATCAAAAAGCATTGTTCTACTGGCTAAAGAGTAATCAATTTGTCTTATTCCAGTTAATTTATAAACGATAAAATCTTCAATTAACAATATTTTATTAATATTATTATATACATCACTATAATTATTTTTTATATATAATAACTTAGGTAATGAATACATTTCATGTGTCAATAAACCCGTTATTTTGCCAACACGTTCTTCTCCTATTTTTTTATTAATTTCATTAACTTCATCTTTACCTCTAACATCATTATATAAAATAGAAGGTAATAAAATATTATCTTCTTTATCCAACAAAACAAAAGTTTCACCAAAACTAGTAACACCAATATACCCTAGATTATCATTATATTTTATTGCTTCATTTATAACTTTAATAACTGCATCAAAAATAATATTTGCATCTATTTCATCATTAAATGCGGTCCTTTTAGAATTATATTTTTCGTAAAAAGTAATTAATTCATTAGTACCATCAAACAAAGTAATCTTTGTTCCCGTAGTTCCAATGTCTAATCCAGCATAAATCATAATTATTTATCGATATCTATTACTTCATAATGTAAATATGTTTTAAAAGCTTCATCTAATATATCTTTCATATTTCCAACACCGACAGTTGTATGATGTTTAAAACCATTACGAGCTAATTTAATTAATTTATTTTGTAAATCAGGAATTAAAGCTACTCCACCACAACCAAAGAACTCCTTTTCTATATTATCTTTAGTAAATTCGCCTAATGATTCATAAATATATAATTTGCCATCTTCAGTCTTACAATTAGAGAAAGTGAATTTAAAATCTTTAATTCTACCTTCATTACTTCCCCAACCAGAACCTGGATCAGTTTTAGCAAACATCTTATGTTCAGTAACCATACCTTTCCCAGTCATTAAAGTTTGAGCAACAGGTCCACAATGGAATAAAATAACTTTATTTTCATCATCACCATAATTATTATTCCAATCTAAACAAGCTGTAGGTAATCCACTAGCTAAATTCATAGCTCTCATAGTAATTGCACTACATAAATCTATTTCACAACTTGCAACAATTCCACGATCATTTAATTCACTTAATAATACACAAGGGCAAACTCTTAAAATAGTTTCAAGTTCATTCCAACATCTTAAAGTAATTGCATCTAAATGATAAGTTTCAATATATTCATCGATTACAACGGATATTTTTGCTAAAGTTAATAAATTTTTATTAGGAACTAAACTACAATTTGTATAATTTTTAAGTCTTTCAGCTTTAGCTAAAACTAATTCATTATCGTCTTCTAATTTTTCAACTTTGAAAATTAATTCACTTAAATCAAAAGATTCAACATTAATTCCATATCTTTGAAGAGTTACTTCATCAAATCTAACTGTCTTAAATGCAGTAGTTCTAGCACCAATACAACCTAAATTAAATCTTCTCATTCCTTTAACTACTCGGCAAATAGCAGCAAATTCATCAAGATTTTCTTTAAATTTAGGACTTAATGGATCAACTACATGTGGTTTTAATACTGTAAAAGGAATTTTATATTGAGAAAATACATCAGTTACACTAAATTTACCACAAAATGCATCACGTCTATGTTTAAAATCCATCTTTCCCATTTCATCTGGATAAGCTTGCATTAAAATTGGAACATTGGCATCTTGTAAAGCAGTTGCAGCTCCATTTTCATCAATAAAAATAGGCATACATAAAATTACGCCATCATATTCACCTTCGTGAGATTTAAGCCAATCATGATACAATAAACCTTCATCTCTAGTTTCAACTGCTCCATATCTAGTAGCATTTTCATCCATAATAATATAGTCATATCCTGCTTCTTTAACTACTTTTTGCATGTCTTCACGAGCACCTTTAATTAATTCAGCAGGCATAAAACCTCTATTACCAAAAAATAAAGCAAATGTTGTCTTTTTCATATTTTTACCTCTATATAAATTATAAAAATAATTTAATAGTGGTTAAATGTATATAAATACGAAATATAGTAAATTCGTACGGATTTATTTAGAATATTTTTCCTTATATTTACTAGGTGTTAAGTATGTAAACTTTTTAAAAACTTTAGTGAAATAATTATAATCTTCTATACCTACTAAATTAGCAACATCTACTATTTTATATTTAGAATCTAATAATAATTTTTTAGCTAAATCTATACGATAATAAGTAATATATTTTGCTATCGGCATATTTAGATAAATTTTTGCATCTTCATATAATTTAGTTCTTCCACAACAAAAATACTTACAAATATTATCAATATTAATATCTTTTTGAATATTATCATGAATAAAAACTTCTAATTTTTCTTTAAAATCATTTTTATTTAAATAAATATAATTCTCTAACATTAAATAATTAGTTAAAGCTTCTAATATCTTAGCAGCACTTTTAAATTCATCATCTTTTTTATATTTAATATTATAAATTAATGATTTATATTTACTTAAATCATCATTTGTATAACTTAATACATCTTTCATTTTCTCATAACGAGCTTTTTTATCTTTAATATCTGAACATTGTCCAATCATTACATAACCCAAAATAACACCATTACTTTTTAAAACAGCTGTTGCTTCAATTAAAGAAGCATGACACTTAGATATCGCAATTGAATTATTCTTTTTACATTCTAAAAATGAATTTTTATTCGATTCTATGCACTTATTTTTAAGTCCTAATTTATTTTGAATAACACTACATATCTTAGAATCCCCTAAAGGATAAGAACAAAGTTCATTAGAATCGTTATCAAAAATAACGATTCTCATATGAGTTAAATCATAAAAACTTTTTAAATAATCTAATAATTTATCTTTATCAAAAGTTAATTCCATATAATTTTATAATCTTTAGGTAATATATAATTTAATTTATTACCTTTAGTTTCTAATATTAATTTATCTTTCTTAATAGGTATTATAACTTTAGCTTCATCATATAAACCTACTTTATTTAAATATATATTTTTATTTTTATAATCAATAAAAGTTAAACCAAAATTAGCTTCTAAAATAATATTAACTATAAAACTAGTAAAACAATGATTTAAACTAGCAAAAATAGAATCATGTTCCCATAAAGTACCATTAGTAATTGCCATTTTATAAAAATATTCAATAGATTCATTAAATACTTTATTATATAAACCATATTTATTTAAGATCATTAATCTTAATAAAATACCCATCAATACATTAGATTTATAAACATTAGGATATATTAATTTATCATCTCTATATTCACCAAAATTATTAATCATCTTATTAAAATAATCTTCATTATCTTCTTTTTTAATAATATTAAAATATAAAGCATAATATTGACATGTTTCAGTAGTATGATCTGTAGGAATTATATTATTATCTTTATCTCTAATAGAATTATCTATAAAGAATTCATTATTAAATGAATATTTATAGATAATTTCTTTAAGTTTTTTACCTTTATTAATAAGATTATTATCATTTAATAAGATACCTGCTTTAATTAAAGCTTCACTATAAAGCATATTAGTAGGATAATTTATACCTTTAATAAACTCTATATCATTAGCTTTACTCCATTCAACAAAGATCCAACCTTTTAAATTTTCAAGTAATCCTAATTCGTTTTCAAAATCTTTAAAATAATCTAATATTCCTTTTATATTATTAATACTACTATTTAATATAGATTTAGAACCACCTCTATTAATATAATTATAGATTTCTAAAATATACCATAATGACCAATTAGGAATAAATTCCTTACTAGGAAAATCAGCAGGATAACACATTGGCATCATACCTTTAGGTAAATTATCTTTCTTACATTTACTATAATTATCTAAAAAAGCAGATTCTACTAAATTATAACCAGTTAATATAGGTTCAGCTTGTCCACTAAAATAAGAGTCACATAACCAACCTGCTCTTTCTCTACTAGGACAATCAGTTAATAAATCAACAGCATTTTGTTTAAAAGTATTAATAGCAGCATCAAATACTTTATTAATTTTCTCATTATTAAAATTATATTTAATACTACAATCTTTATTCTCATATTTAATAACACCAAATTTAGAAATAGATACTTCACCTTCTAAACAAATAATACGAGCATATTTTAAAGTATAAGGTTCAAAACTTATTAAATTATAATCTCCTTCTTTAAGAGAATAAGTAATACAGTTATGAGTTGTGTTACGAGAAAAATCAATTCCGACTAAATCTTCTTTACCTTTTTCTTTAATATCAATTTCGTCAAAGATAATATAAATTAAAGCATCTTTTTTAACTTTTAATTTTAATCTAATAAATCCAGTAAGCGATATTTTATTTGAAAACGTTGCAAAACTCCACTTTTTTAAAAGTTTTTTATGTTCATTATTTAATTTAAAATCTAATTGACTAGCTACTTTATTACTGTCAATTTCCCATTCATCTTTAGGGAATATTTTTAAATAATCTAATACCTGATAACGATCTTCATAAATCTTTTTATTTTCATTTATGAAAGAAATTCCATTTTCAATTAATTGATATTCATTAAATTTTAATATTGGATAATTAACAATTCTATCTTCGAATTTTAAATTTTTAATAACTACTCCATCATAATCTCTATAAGGTTCTAATGGTGTATTTAATAAGATATTTAATCTATCATCTATATTATATGATTCACTAAAAGCTCTTTGATAAGCAAATCTAGTTACTTTTCTAATTCTAGTTTCATTATTAAATATAGTAAAATCTTTATCACTAGTTTTAATAACACCATCATATTCATTTTTTATTTCGCAAATAAAAAATGGTTTAGTATTTAATGCATAAAATGAATTACAATTAGATCCTGAAACTTCAATAACTATAACATTACATGTTTCATTTAAATCAAATTTATAATTATCTACTCGATAATAATCATGAGCATCTCTACTAGGACCATACCCTTTTAATTTACCATTAATAAAAATACGATAAAAATTATTAGCACATAAACTAAATTTATATGTACCTTTTTGATAAATTACAGTTTTAAAAATTAAAGAAGAATTTAATTCATCTTCTTTACCTTCTGCCCATATTGCTTTTGCTTTTAAAAAATAAGTTTTCTTCATAATGTCTGTGAAACCTTTAAAGTTTCTTTTTTATTCTTTAATTTAGAATAGTCAATTAAAAAATAATACCTTTCATTATCTATATTAAAACATTTCTCATCTAATTCCAAGTTTCTTTTAGCAAGTAACATATCACCAACAAAATATAAATTATTTTCTATATGAGTATTAAGTGTAAATTTAATATTTAAATTAGTATCTTTATCAACATTAATAATTAATTTATCTCCCTCTCTAATTAATCCTTTATTAGAACATGAAAAACCTATTGTTTCTGGTAAATACACTGCAAATCTAAGATTATTTTTTATATTTTTAAAACTAATTCTTACTTTTTCTTTATTATAAATATCACCTTTAATACTTATCTCTTCTTGGTTATTACCATATATCTTCATGTCTTCTAATATAGAAACTAATAACTCATTATCAATATTAAAACTACTATATTTTTTAACAAATCTTAATCCTTCTCCTAGTCTCATAGTGCAACAGAAAAATGCTTCATATAAATAACATTTGATACTATCATTATTGTCAATTAAACAAGTATTACATCCTGCTCCACCATTATTTCTTTGAGCCATTCTAAATGAATTAAGATATATTCTATTTAATAATAGTAAATATTTATCATCTTTAGTTATTTGATAAAATTTACTAGTTAATATAAATGAATCAACTATACAACAAGGTTCAGTCCAAGTATCTTTACGATTAAACCAATTAATATTTGAATAATCTAAAGTCATTCCATAATTGATATATTTTTTAAATATATCAATAGCATAATTTAAATATTTTTCTTCTTTAGTTGCTTCATAAAATGTTAATACACCCCTAGCACAAGATAACGTAGCATGTGTTTGACATTTTAAATTAATAAAGTCTAAGTTAATAAATTTATCTATTACTTTAATTAATATTTCTTTTAATTTATCATCTCTTAATAAATAATAAGCTTCACTCATTGCATCAAGCATTATAAAAGCACAACCAACATCACTACTAGTAAGCCATCCATCTCTTATAACACCTTCAATATGACCACCAACTCCCCCTATTTCTCTAGTACTAATAGGATAATGCTCATAGAATTTAGCAATCTTATAAATAAATTTATTAACTACACTTTTAATAATTGAAAGAATTTCATCACTTCTAGATATTTGATAATATTCAATTAAGCCTCTTAAATACCAAGAATTACCACTAACTTGTTGTTCATCTAAATATTCATCATTAACGATATTTCCAAAATATCCATCTTCATTTATATGTTCTTTAAGATGAGAAATTATATCATCTAATTGATTAAGAACAGATTCTTGATCTTTATCATAACCAGAAAGAGCAAAATAAAGGCTTGTTAAAGATAAAATGCATCTACCTTCCCAATCTCCTGGCCAACTAGCACTATATTTCTTATTAAAAATATCAGGATAACGATACATCTTAGCACTAAGTCTTTTACGATTTAATCTAATTCTTCTTAATAAATCGCCTTCTGCAATCTTTTTCATAATCTCTCAACTTTCTTATTTCTAGAGGGGAATATCCCCCCTAGAAATAAATTATTATTATTTTATTTATTAACTATTCACCAATTTTAACAAGTTCTACAGTTGTATAAGCGATATAGATCTTAGCATCGGTAACTGTAACGTCTGTTGGGACATAGAATGAGAAGTAATCACATGTTCTATCAGCAACCCAATTGATCTCAACTTTGTGATATCCTTCGCCAACTTCAAGATCTAAAAATTTTTGACCATCAAAATGCATCATCCATTTAGCACCGTCATAATTTTGCATAAAGTAAACAACTGTAATTTTATATGTATTACCATTTTCTACTTGGCTCTTGCTGTTACTATCAAGACATCTACACCATTCCATTGTGAAGTTAGTAGCATTCTTATATTCTAATAATGCTGCTGTAGCTTCAAATCCTTCACCTTTTACATCACTTGGAACAGGAGCACCGTTAGTCATTTTAGCCATACCTTTATCTTGACTACCAAATGCACGTGCTTTATTAGTGAAAGAATGTCCTACTTTATATCCGTTTTCTGTTTGATCTTCAGGAATAACAGGAGCAGTATAATCAAGTAATTCAACTGTCATATTACCCATGTAAATATCAAATTCACTATTGCCATTAGGATAGAAGTTGATAATAATATCTCCAGCTTTAATAACGTATTCAAATGAAATACTCTTAATATTTCCTTCAATTACTTTTGTATCAAATTCATTAATAGTTCCACTTTGGCCACCAGCACTCATTGGTAAAACTAAGAAACTATTATCATTAACACAATAATATCTATAGGAAATTCTTAATTTCATTCCAGCAATTAAGTTAGTAGAATTTAAACCTTCAAAAATATGTCCATCTCGTCCGGTTAAATGCATAATATTGGTTCCAAAACCTTCTTTGCCTTTTATAGCATTTCTAATTGTTTCGTTTTCGATATTATCAACAATAAATGTTTCACCTTGACCAAAACTACTACCTTTTTCTTTCCAATCAAATGTAAATCCACCAGGTGCTTTTAATTGGTCAGCGGTAGGAACTACTTTTGTAAATGAAGCAACATCAGTAGTTGTAATTTGGAAATTATCAATTGCAATTCTACATGGTGCATCATTTGAAGGGAATCTAAAGAAGAAGAATCCAGCATTATTTTCTGTAGGATATGTTGTTTCAGCAAATTTATGTCTAAAATGAACTACTCCATCACTAGCTTTCTTTCCATTAGCAAATTGAACATTAGTTCCATCAAATCCATCATATCTTAATCCAAAATAAACATCACTTACTTTATCAGCTTCAATAATTTTGAAATCAAATTCAACTATATAATTCTTAGCTACACCTCTTGGTAAAGAATCATTTAATGTTAAATATAAAGCATTAGCAGCAGAGCCACATGTTTTACTAAAATCAATAATTAAAGAGTTACCAGCAATAGCATCACTAGTTGCACTTAAATGAGATGCACCATTAGCATCACCAATTGCCTTATATAATGGAGATTTAATTCCATTAGCAAAGTTTTCTTTAAATGTTTTATTAGCAGTTTTCATGTTATCTAAAACATTATCTTCAGCAGTAACTTCAAAATATTCAGCAGTAACTGGAGTGACGTTAATTGTAAGAATTAATTCATCTGATTTTAATTCTTCACCTTCGCCTTCTTCAACGTAATAAGAAACTTTATGTTCACCAGCAATTTTACTATTAAATTTAGTATAATCAGCATTAATTGCTTTAGAATCAGTTGTATCAACAGCTTCCATTAAATTAGTAATATCAGTTTTTCCATCACCTGAAAGAGCTGTAATTTTTGGTAAAGCTAAATCAACACCAGCTTGAACTGTAAAAGTAGTTTCACCTTCATAAACTAATTTAGGATCAACTTTAGGTAAAGCTTCAACAGTTAATTTAACTGTGTCTTGTTTATTACCATCTTTAGTAGTAACAGTAATGTCTACTTGTCCTTCACTAATAGCAGTAATAACTGTTCCATCAACTTTAGCAATCTTATCATTAGCTGATTTTAATTCATACTCTTTATTAGTAGCGTTTTCTGGACTAACTGCAATTTTAGCATTACTAGTTTCACCAACTTTAATAGTAGTTTTATCTAATGTTAATTTAACACCAGTAACACTAACTGTAGCTTCAACAACTGTTAAAGTAGCACTACTTGTTTTATTACCATCTTTAGTAGTAACTTTAATTTCAGTTGTACCTTTTCCGATAGCAGTAATAGTATCACCACTAACTGTAGCAACTTTAGTATCACTTGAAGTGATAGTATATTCTTTATTAGTTGCTTCTTCTGGAGTAATAGTAACTTTAGCTTTTGTAGTTTCACCAACTTTAATAGTAGCACTTTCTAAAGCTATTTTAACATCAGTTACATTTACTTCCTTTTGTGCTGAATTATCACAACTTGTAATTGTTGTAACAACTCCTCCAAGCGTTAAAAATGATGCTAACGCTACGATTGGAATAAATTTCTTTTTCATATTGTCCTCCTAAAATTTTATTCACATTTTTATTTCAATAGATTTCTCTATTAGTTAATTATTTAAATAAATATTGTGGCATTCTTGCAGTTGATGTCTTATTATTCTCAACATTATGAGCAACATTAGATGCTTGAATTCTCTTTCTAGAATCTCTTTCAGCATCACCAACAATAATTGCCATATTTATACGTTTATTATTATCAATAGACTCTTTGAACTCTGGAACCATAGTGAAAGGATATTTAATTTCACCACTATAACCATTACTAGTTTTAATAAGTTTACATTCTAATAAATCTTTATTATCAACATATTTTGAATTACTTCTAACTTTAGCAATTGTATTGTAATTAGTTGATGCCCAAGTAGGAGCAAATGCAGTTTGAATAACTCCACCTTCTTCTTTATAAACTTGTAAATCAGCAGTAGGCATATTAGTAATAGTAGAAGCTAAAACTTCAACACAATCACCCATCCAGAAATCATTAACAGTTCTACAATCTAATTTATCATCAAAGATATCAAATCCAATATAAATACCAGTATCATCCCAAGTCATCATTAATTTCTTAACTTCAAAAGTAGGATCTAATTGAGCTTTAGTCCATTCATTACCTAAAGCATCGGTATAACCTCTTATTTCAATATCAGTAGCACCAATATTACCCCATTCATCAATATTTCCATCGATTGTAATATTTCCAGTAGCTTTAGTAACATCAACTTCAGGTCCAACATCATCAATAACTTGGAATTCAATTGATTTATTATCAATTAAATTAATACTATCTTTATTTGTAGTACCTTGAGGAATAATACCACTTAAACCTTTAGTTAAATTATATTGATTATAATTACCACTAATTGTAATATCACTTGCATTAGATAAACTAAATATACAATTATAAGCTTCTCCATTAGGTTGAGATGAACTTACATCATAGAATAAATTATCTTTAATAGTAGAATCACCGACACCTCTAAAAGAAATAGCACTATTTCCATTATTATAGAAATAATTATTCTCAATAGTTGCTCCTTTAATAGTTCCATTAGGTGCTACAGCTCCATTTTTAGCAATAGCAAATATTGAAACATCACCATATAAAGTTCCACCAGTTAAATAATTATTAGATATAAATTTATTATTTCTAATAGTTATATCTTGAGGTAAAGTTGCTTCATTAAATTTATCCATTGCAGTACCTGCTTGAATAGATCCATGACCAACATTTTGGAATGTATTATTTTCAATAATAGCATTAGGAACTTGAACTAAAATACCTCTATTTCTTTTATTTCTAATAATATTATTTTTAAAAGTAAGCATTGGAGTATCATAAAGGAAAGTAACTCTAGAAGCATTCCAAGTATTATAATTTCTAATTCTTTCTTTAACAGTGACAAGCATCTTACCACTTTCTTCTTTAGCACTTACTACTGTATAAGTTCCATGTCCTTCAAAACTTTCTTCTTCATAAATTTGAATCTTATCACCCTCTTTAGGTAGATTCATTGAAGTAGTAACTCTAGAGAAAGTAAATACTTTATTTAAAGTATCGCAATCATCAACTTTATAATAGTAACCATGCTTAATATTTAAAGCATCATCATGAGAATATTCAATAATAGAATTAGTAACCTTAACTTCACCTTTCATCATTGAGAAATGTAAAGCATCAGCACAACTAGTCATTAAATTAAATGTATTTTCTTCAATAACTTGATTATATTTATTTAAATAGAAATTATTAACATAACCACAAGTTAATCCCATACCATAAGCATGATTCAATGTAATAGAATCAACATAAACATTTTCAGAGTTATCAATCGCTATACCTGAAACATCATATTGAGCAAATTGTAAAGTAGCTAAAGTACCAAGTTGAGATTCAACAATACTATTTGTAAATGTAATAGTAGCAGTATATTGTTCATTAACTTCCTTAAATTCAATTGATTTAAATCCATCAACAACTAAATTACCATTTTGAATAGGAGTTTTAGTAGCTTTATGGAACTCTAAATAGCTTCTTAATTTCTTATTATTCTTAATAACTCTTTTAATAGTTTCATTAAATTCTTTATTAATCTTAACTTCTATTTTTCTATTATCTATATCAAAAGATTCAATACTACCTGTAACATTAGCAGGTACTTCTTGAGTAAATCTTATATTATATAAAGATAAATTAGTACAATTTGTAATAGTTAAATAACCTTTATAATTTAATTCATTTATCTTTATATTGATAATAGTATCATTACCTTCAAGCGTAACATTTCTTAATCCATCAAGAATAAATGCTCTAGTTGTAGATACACTAGTTGTATCAATATCAACTTTACCTTTAGGTAATTTAATTTTAGTAGTTTTACCTTCATCACCATATTTTTTAGCTAAATAAATTGCAGCTTGAATACTATTTAAATTATTAATTTCAGTAGCACTACTAATAACACTTTTAATTTCTTCTAAAGTTAACTTAGTAACATCAATTACTTTATCATAATTATCATCAGATTTACTTCCATAATATACTTCACTAGCTTCATCAATATTAACACCAATCTTATCTTGATCTTTAACACCAAATTTATCACTAGTAGCAACTTTACTTTGATAAGGACTATCATAAAGAGCTTCACCTAATTCATTAGCATTAGTAGCATATGAATAATTTTCTTTAATAATCTTTAAAGATATAGAACTTTCTTTATTACCATCTTTAGTAATAACTTTTAAAGTAACATCCCCTTCTTTAATAGCACTTACTAATCCAGTATTTGAAATAGTAGCTATATTATCATCACTACTAGAATAACTAACTTCTTGATTAGTAGCATCACTAGGACTAATTTTAGTATTTAATTGAAGAGTTTTACCTACATTTAAATAACTAACATTACTAGTTAAACTAACTGATTCAACTGATATTTCTTTCTTATCAATAGGATCATTTCCTTTATTACAACTAACTAAATTAGCACCTAAAGTAGTAAAAATTAAAGCACTACTAAGTAAAATAAGATTTGTCTTTCTTTTCATATTATATAACTCCTCTGATTGTGTTATTTTCTTTAATTAAATTGTTATTATTACCACCATCTCTAACATAATTAAAACCAGAGATATTCCCACTAAAATAAGAAACATTATCTTTAATAGTTACATCATCACCATGATGGACATAGCAAGAATAAGTACGACTATTACTATTAAATTCAAAATTATTATGAACATTTATATTACCAACACCATATAAAGCTAAGGTATTGCCAACACTCTTATAGAAGAAATTATTATAAACCTCACAATCTTTTAAACTATTATTACTAGCGTTAGATGGACCTTTACTACCATAAGTAAATATTTGAACATCATCCCAACATTTTAAGAATTTATTATTAAATATTTTAATATTTTTAGGAACGATAGCTTCTTTAAAAACATCATCAACACCTAATACTTGAATAGCACCCATATTGACATTTAAGAATGTACAATTACTAATAATAGAATCTCTACCTTGTAATAAAATACCTCTATTTCTTTTATTTTTAATAACACTATTAGTTAAACTAACTTTAGTAGCTTTTGTAGCATTGCCTAAATTATAACCAGTGTAATTTTTACTACCTCTATTAGGTACTTTTTTATCTAAAGTTAAATCAAAATTAGATCCAATTTTACTAACTTTTTCAACTTTATAAGTATCTTTATAACTCATATCTTCAGGATTATAAATTTCTACTTCATCACCAACATCAAAACCAATTGCAACTTCAGTTTGAGTTTGACTAACAGAAACTACTTTATCTTCAATATTAGTTATTTTTGTATAAAAAGTTTTAACATTAATTGCATCATCATGACTTCCTTCTAGAATGCAATTACTAAATTTAGCAACACCTTCTAAATTACAAGTATGCAAAATATCAGCAGTACAAGTAAGTAATCTATTTGTGCCTTCTTCTCTAACAAAATTAACTCTATTTAAATAAATATTTTTACCATTATTAGTTCTAAGACCCATACCACCAACAGTATAAGTAGTGATATTTTCCATGAATGTATCGATACAATTTTGATAATAGAAACCAAAACTTTCATATACTTGGAATCCAACAGCAACAACAGTTCCTTTTTTAGGAGTAACATATTTACAATATGGGAAATTCTTCTTTAAAGTAACTTTTAATAATTTAGTACCACTATCATAAGTTAAATCAGTTAAGCCAGTACTTCCTGCATTATAGAATAAATTACCACTTCTATTAGGAACATAAGCTTGATATTCTTCATCAAAATAATATTCAGCATAACTTCCAGTTCTCTTTAAATAATATTTTTGATAAGTTTCATTACTTAAATCATATTCTTCATCTGGACTAACATAAATATAAGCATAATTTTCATCTTCAGTAGAACTCATTACAGCTCCTGTAATAGTAGGAGATGGATTAATATCAAATGTAATATTATTTAAATGTAAATTAGAACATCCATTAGCTTTAATAAAACCAACCCAACCTGTATAAACAAATTTAGTTCCTTCTTCACCAACTAAATAAACATTATTTAAATTATTAGCTAAGATTGTAGAACTCATATAATAAGTTCCTTTTTCAAATTTAATTATTTTAACACCTTCAACATCAGCTAAACTATTTAATAAAATAGTTAAATTACCTGCATTATTATCACCAGTTAAAGTAACATTATAATCTTTAGCATTATATATAGTTCCATCAGTTGGTACTTTATATAATTCTTCATTTTGTAATAATTCTTTATCAACACCAACATTATTTTCTTCACTTAATCCCCATGAAGTTGATGTAGGATATTCATCATGTTTATATTCATCTTTATATAAATTATTTAAATATTCTTTATCAGCCACAACATTTTTCCTTTCTAAAATTAATAAAGAAATAGTATCTTTATAATTACCATCATTAGTAATTACACTTATTTCAATATTTCCAGTAATTTTAGGAAATACTGTATTATCTTTTATTTCGCAACTATTAATAGGATTAACTTCAAATCTATAAGATTGATCTTTAGCATCACTAGGATTTATCTCTACATTTAAGTTTGCTACTTCGTCAATATAAATAGATTCTTTATCACAAGTTAATTTAACACTTTCAACTTTAATAACTTCTTCAATAGGTGGATTATCATTAGTTTTATTACCACAAGAAACTAAAGAACCTAGTGTTATTGATAAAAAAGTCTGCAAAACTAATACTTTTTTATTCATATTTATTTATACCTCTGAAGCATTGTGTTATAGATATCTTCTAATTTATTACCATGAAATTTCTTAATAGTAGATAAATAGCTATTCCAATTACTATCATTATTAATGTCAATATTGCCTTCAATAAAGCTAGCTTCATAATATGTAATTTGACTATCTAAACTTGCTTTAATTGTAGTAATTTCTTCATATTCTTTACTAGTAAACTTATATTCTTGAGGTTCTGGTGTCTTTAAATAAGGAGTATAAATTTCAGATTGTTCATTTAATTTAGTAATAACTTTATCATTCATTTTACCTACAAAATCATTACTCCAATATAAAGCACTAGCACTACCAACATTAGGAGTAATAGTTGCTCTATATTCTTCTTGATTACCAGTAAATGAACTAGGTACATTAAATGTCCAACTTGTATGAGCTTCATCATCCCAAGTCCAATCTTCATTTTCTACACCATAAGATATTAATTGAGTTCCAAGTTCGCTATACATAATATCTAATAATCTAGCGACTTCTCTTTTATAAATAGACTTAGTAGGAATAGTAGCACCATCAGCTCTAAAATAACCTAAACCTAATTGTTTTAATGGTCCATTATAATAAGATGAAGTTAAAGGACTAACAGTGACATATTCTTCATCATAAGTATATTTACTACCGTCTTCTTTAAAATTATTAGGATCTTCTTTTTGAGAAGTAATTAAATAAGGAGCAGCAGCAACAAATGAACCTAATATTTTACCATTAGCAGCCATTGTGGTATCTGTTTTATTAGCTGAAGTATTTTTATCAATTAATCCAGCATCCCACATACTATTAGCAGTTTTTAAATATTTCTTATAAGCTTCAGTAATACAAACAAAAGTAAATTTAGAACCATCATCTTCTATTTCCATACCATTAGTTACATAACCATAACTTTGTAATATGAAGTTTCTAAAATATTCATATTGCTTACTAGAAACTGGAATTTCATTATCACTACGACCATCATTATTAGCATCATAATTTTTAAAATCAGTTAAAATACCAACGTAATCATCGATAGTTTTTATCTTACTAGCATCATCAATATTATGAGTTTTAGCATAACTTTTTGGATATCCATTATAAACATTTTTAATCCAAACATTATTAATAAACATCTTATAGGTTAAGTCTCTAGCTACATCTTTAGCACTTAAAGAACAATACATTAGCCCATTAGATAAAGTAGCAGTTTTCTTAGCATCTTCTTTAGATCTATCAATATTGAAATTATTATCTAATAATTTCTTATAATTAGGCATATAGTTATCAATTAATGAACCTACTTCACCAGTAGAATCTTTATAACCTGCTTTATTAAAAGGAGTTAATGCATCAAAATTATTTTCAGCATATTGAACTTGTTCAGCTATAGGATTATTAAATAAGAATAAATCGGGTGTATTTTTAGGATTAGACCAAACAGCAGCACGTTGATTGTTATAAGCACTAGTATCTGGAGTAGTAAATCTAAAATTAATATTAGTAATCTTACTTAAATATTTAAACATCTTTTGATCTTTATATTCAGGATTACCACTACTTTTTGGTGCAAATATATGAATAGTAATTGGTTCTTTTACTATTTGATAAGGATTTTCACTAGTTCCATTAGGTAAAAAATTATCTAAATTATAATCAACAGTTTTATTACCACAACTAACTAAACAACCACCAATTAATGTAAATAACGATAAAAATAAAGTGCTCTTTCTCATAAATACCTCCTTAGCCTTTAACTCCTCCCATAACAACACCTTTTTCAAAGTATTTTTGGAAGAATGGATATATAACAAGTAATGGAAGAGAACTAATTACAATAGTGACATATTTTAATTGTTCAGCTTTATTAGGATCTCCATTACCTAATGATGAATTATTTGAAACTAACATATCTTGTAATACTCTTTGAAGTGGATATAAATTAGTTGATTGAACATAAAGTAAGGAATTAAAATAACTATTCCAATAACCAACAATTGCATATAAAACCATAACAAAGATAATAGGTCTACAAAGTGGTAATATAATCTTTAAGAATATTTGGAAATCACCACATCCATCAATTCGAGCAGCTTCTTGTAATTCACCTGGAATTGATGTCGACATATAAGTTCTAATAACAATAATATTAAATACACTAACACAACCTGGAATAATAATAGCCCACATTGTATCGAGCATATTTAAATTTGAAATTAATAAATAAGTAGGTATCATACCACCACTTATAAACATAGTTAAAGTTAAGAAAATATTTAAAAATCTTCTACCTTTAAAATCTTTTCTACTAAGAGGATAAGCACATAACATTTGAAGACTTACTTGAATAACAGTTCCTAAGAATGTATAAAGTAAAGAATTTAAAAATCCTCTCATTAAACTTTCTTCTTTAAAAATATCTTTATAACCATCTAAAGTAAAACCAACTGGAATTAGTCCTACTTCTCCTGCAACTACACTATCAGGACTAGAAAAGCTACAAGCTAAAACATTAATTAATGGAATTAAGAAAAGTAAAGCAATTAATAACATAATAACTGTTATTACTACATCAAATACTTTATCTCTATTAATTCTTCTACTAAACCTTACCATAATGAATTATCACTCACTTTCTTTGAAATAAAGTTTGCACTTACTAAAATAATGATATTAATAACACTATTAAATAAGCCAATTGCAGTAGCATAACTATATTGAGGAATTCCACCATAAGTAGGGAACGAGACTCTGTAAACATAAGTAGAAATAATTTCACTACTAACACTATTTCCAGCAGTATACATTAAATAAACTTTTTCAAAGCCAACATTAAGAATATTACCAATAGACATAATTAACATAATGATTGCTAAAGGAACAATTGAAGGGAAATTAACTGCAAATATTCTTCTAAATCTACCAGCACCATCAATTTTTGCTGCATCATGAAGATTAGGATCAACATTTGCTAAACTGCCCATATAAACAATTGACCACCATCCTAAACCTTGCCATAATCCACTAATAACATAGATTGAAGCAAAAGCTTTTGGATTAGTCATTGCACTAGTTGAATCAAATCCAAGGCTAACTAACATTTTAGTTAATACACCGGTATCAGCTCTAAATAAAATGAATAATATACCAACTAAAACAACAGTAGAAATAAAATAAGGTGCATACATTATTATTTGAACTGTCTTTTTAGCCCATTTATATTTAACTTCATTTAAAAATAAAGCATATATAATAGGTAGGGTTGAATTGAATATAATACTTAAAATACTTAAAACTAATGTATTTTTAACTAATGTCCAGAAGTTTGGTGAAGTAACGAATGTATAAAAATATTTAAATCCATTCATACTAGTCCAAGGACTTCCCCATATACCTTGAATTGCATTATAATCTTTAAAAGAAATAATAAGACCTTCTAATGGCATATAATGGAATACAAAGATATATATTATTGTTGGTAAAGCCATTAAAAATAGAGTTAATCCCCATTTAGACCAAAGGCTTCTTGGTTTAGGTTTTCTGATTAATTCTTCTTTTGAAAAGTTGAACTCTTTTTCTTTAATATTTGTCATAACTACCTGTAAGCGCTTTCATTATAATAATTCTATTATTCTATGAGAATAAATAATCTAATATAAAATATATACTTTTTTGACATTTTGTTTTATTATATAAATATGAAAATTGATCAAAAAAACGAAGTTTTTACTAAAGACGTGTATTATAGCTATTTATCTAATTCAATTGATTTTTCAATAAATCCTCTTGTTGTAGGCTTTGAAAAATGTCGACCAACAAAGCAAGAAATTGTCTCAAATAAAACGTGCTATATCATTCACTATGTATTAAGTGGTGAAGGAACTTTAACCTTCAAAGATAAGAACTATAATATTACTAAAAATAATTTATTTATATTACCTCCACATTCTAATGCTTCTTATAAGCAAAATAGAAACAACCCATGGAGCTATATTTGGATTGAACTTAACGGTATATCTATGAAATCTTTCCTAGATAAAATACAATTTGATACTGACAACTTCTTGTATCACGATAATGATAAATTATATTTAAAAAATTGTCTAATAAATATGATTCTTGATGATGATAAAGCCACTCAAAAAAGCGAATACTACGTTATTCTCGGTTATATTTTTAAAATTTTTTCTTTTTTAATAAAATATTATCCTAAAGAAGTTGAGAATTATTCTTCAAAACAAGAGATAGTAGTTCATAAAATTTGTGAGTATTTAGATAGAAAATTTGATGATCCAAATATCAATTTAGATGAGATAGCAAAAAAGTTTTATTTCACTCAATCTTATTTAACTAGATTATTTAAAAAAGAAATGGGAATTACTCCAATTCAATATATTGATGAATTAAGAATGAAAAAAGCAATTGAATTATTAAGCCATAAAACTTTTACAATTGAACAAATTGCAGAGACTTTAGGATATAGTAATCAATTTTATTTTACTAAAAGATTTAAAAAATATTATGGTATGCCACCGTCAAAATATAAACAAAAAAATCTAGTAGATTTATAAATTTTACTCTTTTTTATCTTCTTTTGTTTCTTCGTCTTTTATATCATTTATTGCTTTTTCTCTTTCAGTATTATTAAAGCTAGATGAATCAAAATAAGGTTTATCTTCAATAATTATAGTTTTAGTTTCTTCTTTTGTTTCTTCTTTAATAACAACTGGCTCTTGATAATGATCTAAATCAATAATTTTAGTTTTACTAGATAATTCAGTTAATGTTTGTTTATTTTTATTAGATATTAATAAGAATAAATTAATAATAGGTATTATTAAAAATAAAGTAGATATATTAAATAAAGATAAATTAAAATTACCTACACTAAATATAGGGAATAACCATCCTGAATTAACTCCACTAGCAAAGAAATTAGATATAACCATAATAGGAAAATAAGATATAAATAATAAGATACTTCTTATTATTATTTCTTTTTTACTAACATCAAGTCCTTCTTGATTAATAACATATCCTTTAAATAATTTTAGTCCAACAGTTCGACCATTTTTAATAAATATAATAGGTAAAACAATACCTAGAATAAATGTAATTATATAGATTAAAATACTACTAACATCAATTGTAATAGCACATTCTCTATATAATTTCATATAAGGTTTATAATTAGTTTGATATCGATCACTTTTAAATAATAAAGTAGCTGCTTCATTAAACACTTCTTTATATTGACTAGCTAAATAATTATAAGATTTAAGACCTTCATCTCCCCCATCATTATTAATAATATACATTAGTAAAGTATGAGCATAATCAAGTTTTAAACTAGGAAGTAAACTGTCATCACCTTCATAATAATTCCATTCAGCACCTAAAGAATGATTCTTTAATACCTTTTTATAATTACTAACATAAGTATCTCCACTAGCTAAAGTTAAAATATTATTATTTTCATTATATTTTTTAGCATATGTTGTATAAAAAGTAGCTAAATAATCATTACTAAAACTTGCACTAGTTACATTATATTTATCTTTATATTCATAAGGATTATCTTCTTTAGCAATAAATTTTTTATCCCATTCAGTCTTATTTAAATCATAAGTATACATAATGTTACTTATAGCATAACGAATAAATAAATCTTCTTGTTCTATAGGAGTTTCATAATTTTTAATTCCATTATTATCTACTTTATATTCATACAATTTAGCTTCTTCACATATTTCATACATATTTATACGATATTGATCAATATCATGTATCTTTTTTTGATAAGATGGAATATTTTGAATAATAGCATTACTAGCAAATAATAAGCATATTGAAATAAGAACAAGAATTAATCCATCAATTAAAGAAGCAAATATTCTTTTTGATGTAAATAATAATCCTTGATTACGATATTTTGAGATAAATGATTTTTCCATTAATTAAACTACAATATAATTTTAGTAGAAACTGCATCAAATATATGAGCTTTAGATAAATCTAATACTAATTTTATATTCTCCTCTTGATTAATAATACGTTTTGCTGCAATTTTTGCAACTAAATCTTCATCATCAAAATCAACGTGGACAAAATATTCATGACCTAAAAGTTCTGCAACATTTACTTTACCATCAATAACTTCAGATAATTTACCATCAGTAAATGCTTTATTTTCTTCATAAATATCTTCAGGTCTAATGCCAAATACAACATCAAATTTATTATTTTTAATAAATTCTTCATATTTAATAATAGCATCTTTTAAGAAAGATAATCTTTCATTAGATTTAGTAACATGTTCTAATTCATGTTCTATTTTTTCGATATCTAATTTATTTTTATCATTATTTTCTAATGTTTTAAGATGATTAATCTTTTCAATTAATAAATTTCTTTCTACAAAATTAGCTAATAATTCTTCTTTTTCTTTCTTATAACTTTCTAATTCAGTTTTATAGAATGATAAAGTCTTTTCTTTAGCTTCTTTTCCTAAATTAATTTCATAATTATTATCAAATTTAATAATTCCATCACTGATTTTACCTTTTAATAAATTCATAGCAGGACTACCAATAAATGTAGCAACAAATAAATTAGCTGGATGATTATAAATTTCAATTGGAGCACCAATTTGTTGAATATAACCTTTAGACATAACTACGATTCTAGTAGCCATTGTCATAGCTTCAGTTTGATCGTGAGTAACGTAAATTGTAGTCGCTTTTAATTGATTATGAAGTCTAATAATTTCGCTTCTCATTTGAACACGTAATTTAGCATCAAGATTACTTAAAGGTTCATCCATTAAAAATACTTTTGCATTTCTAACAATTGCTCTTCCTAAAGCAACTCTTTGACATTGTCCACCACTAAGAGCTTTCGGTTTTCTATCTAAATATTCTCTAATTTGTAATATATCAGCAGCATTTAAAACTCTTTCTCTAATTACTTCTTTTGGTAAATGTTTATTTTTATAAACATCAACTGGAGTAACTTTTAAATATTCAATTTTTGCCTTTATTTCTTCTAAATCCTTGTCAATCTCAGGTATTTTTTCAGATTCTGAGGTTTTACAATCTTCTTTAAATAATAATAAATTCTTATATTCTCTTTCTAAATCTTTAATTAAACCTTTATTAATCGCTTGTAAAGGTTTGCCTTCTTTATCATATTGTAAGGTTGGAACTTTTCTAATTCTTAAACCAAATGACATGTTTCCACTGACACTCATATGTGGATAAAGAGCATAGCTTTGAAAGACCATAGCAATATCTCTATTTTTTGGTTCTAAGTCATTAGCATATACTCCATCAATATATAAATCACCAGCAGTGATATTTTCTAAACCAGCAATCATTCTTAAAGTTGTAGATTTGCCACAACCAGATGGGCCAACAAATACAATAAATTCATGTTTTTTAATTTCTAAATTAAAATCATAAACTGCTTGAACATGATTATCATATATTTTATTGATATGTTGTAAGGAAATAAAACTTCCTTTTGGAGCAATTTTTCTTTCTCTTTTATGTTTCTTTTCATAAGCGTTCATAGCATTATGAACTCTTATACGTTGTTCTTCTAAAGCTTTTGCTTTAATTTTTTCATCTTTCTTTTGTTCCTTAATTTTATTAAGTTCTTCTTTCCTTAAATCTTTATCCATAAAAAACTCCTAATCTTTTAAAGCATCTTCATTTAATTTAACATTAAAATCTTTAGCTAAATCAATAAAATTTTGTGTTGTAATGGTTTGTCTTTTCTTTAATCCACCATTCATAGAAATAACTTTTACTAATATTTCAGCAGATTTTTCAACAGTATCAGCTAATCCAAAAGTTATATCAAATGTTGGACCTGTAACAAATAAACCATGATGTGCCCATATAGCAACATTATATTTTTCCATTAATTTAGAAGTTGCAACAGCAATATCTTTTCCACCTGGAACCATCCAAGGTACAACACCAACTCCTTCAGGGAAAACAACTGGACATTCAGTAGCCATTTCCCAAAGTTCTCTTGTAAATATTTTATCTTCTAAAGGTAATACAAAAGTTAAAGCAATAATATTTGTTGCATGGCAATGATAAACAATTCTAAATTCACCATTTGTTCTTCTTTTTACAACTTCAAGATTCATTAAATGAGAAGGAAGTTCACTTGTAGGTCTACCACCTTCAATTAATCCCCAAACAATTTTAAATTTACTACCTGTTTCATCTAATTTTATAATACAAATGTTACTTTCTGGAAATTCTTTAACATTCATCATGAATCTACCGCTACCTGTAACTAAAAAATATTCATTTTTTAAAGTAGGTACAGTAGTTCCAATATCTAACCAAGGTTTATCTTCATTTAAATTTTCTTTAATAGAAGCAATTTCTTCATCTTTTATTCTATAAGAAAGGTTACCACCATTTCTTTCATGCCATCCTTTTTTATAGCCATTATCACAAAGATTAATAAATTGTTTTACAAATAAAGCGTCTAATACTTTCATAATTATCCTCTTTTACTTAAAACTTTGTTTTCATAATCTTTAATTTCAGAAAGATATTCACTTCCAACAGGAATATTATTAATAAAACAATAATAATCATAAACAACACCAAATGGCATAGATTTCATTTCTTCAGTAAGAACCATTCTATCAGTATATTTCATATCTTTTTCTAATTCATTAATAGTATCAACTGGTTCAAGCATTGCTTTTAATAAAGCTTTTTGTGTTGATCTAATACCAACTACCCAAGCTGCAATTCTATTAATAGAAGCATCAAAATAATCTAAACCAATTGAAGTTTTTTCAATTAAATTACTTCTTACTAAACTTCTAGCAATTTCATTTAATTCATCATCAAATATAACAACATGATCACTATCCCATCTTACTGGTCTAGAAACATGAAGTAATAAATGTGGAACATATAATAAAACACTACTTATCTTATCACTTATATATTCAGTTGGATGGAAGTGCCCAGAATCAAGAGTTAAAGCTGTCTGGTTTTTAGTAGCATAACCTAAATAGAATTCATTGCTACCTACTGTATAAGATTCAAGACCAATTCCAAAAACTTTAGATTCTACGCTATCAATATTATATTTAGGATCAATCTTTTCTTCTAAAATTTTATCTAAACTATCTTCTAATCTCTTTCTTGGAGATAATCTATCATATGGTATATCTTTCATTCCATCTGGAATCCAAATATTGGTAACACAAGGAATTCCTAATTCTTTACCAAAATATTCACCAATTTTTCTACTTCTTTTGCAATGTTCAATCCAGAAGTTTCTTACTTTATCATCCGCACTTGATAAAGTAAATCCACTACTTGCCATTGGATGAGAAAAACATGTAGGGTTAAAATCTAATCCTATATTATGTTCTTTAGCAAATTCTACCCATTTAGCAAAATGCTTAGGTTCTATTTGATCTAAATCTATTTTTTCATCAGTATCTGCATAAATTGCATGAAGATTTAAATTAAATTTACCTGGTACTAATTTTAAAACTTCAGTTATATCTTCTTTAAGTTCTTTTACATTACGAGCTCTACCTGGGTAATTACCAGTAGTTTGAATTCCACCACTTAAATCGCTATTAAATAAAAAGCCGCGAACATCATCACCTTGCCAACAATGCATAGAAATTCTAACATTTGCTAATCTTTCTAATGCTTTATCAGTGTCAACACCAATTTTAGCGTATTCTTTTTTAGCTAATTCATATTCTTTTCTTAAATCTCTCATAAAATATATGCTCCTTATATAAAGTCATTTTTATTATAATTTTATATACTTTCTAATGCTAGAGTTTGACTGAATTTTGAAAATTAATCATGAATTTAATCAAAATAAGCAAACTTGAGCAAAATTTGTTTGAAAAAATACATATATATAATTAAATTATATATAGAGGATGAAATATGTATAACTTAGAAAGAGAAGATAAAATCATTAATATATTAAAAAAACAAAATTCGATATCAGTTTTAGAATTATCTCAATTATTATTTGTATCTACTTCTACAATTAGAAGAGACTTAACAAATATGGAGAAAAAAGGTTTAGTTACTCGTACTTTTGGTGGTGTTTATCTTACTAAGAATACATTTAATAAAGAAACTCCTTTTAAATATAGAGAAGAAAGCAATGTTATAGAAAAAAGGAAACTATGTCAAAAAGTTTTACCTTTTATTAAAGATAATATGTCTTTATTTTTAGATAGTTCTACTACTGTTTTACAACTTGTTAATTATTTAAATAATTTTAAAAATTTAACTATTATTACTAATGGTTTTGAAATCACTAATGAAATTTTAAATAATACTAAACATGAAGTTATTCTTACTGGCGGAATTATTCAATCTAATTCTAATAGTTTATTAGGAACCATCACTAATACTACTTTAAATAATCTTCATGCTGATTTAGCAATTATGAGTGCTACAGGAATCGATCTTCATTTTGGAATTAGTGAATCAACTCTAGATCAATCTGAAGCTAAAAAGATAATGAATAAAAATTCTGATATGTGTATTTATTTATTAGACAATACAAAATTTAATAAGAAAGGTATAAACAAGACATTAGACATTAAAGAAGTTGACATTATTATTACTAATAAATTACCAGAAAACGACTTTTTAAAATATTTTAAACAAAATAATATAAACATAATTTATTAAAAATAGTGCGTTTTTGCAGGCTTTTTTGTAAAAAACATGCACTTTTTATAAAAAAATAATATTTAGTTTCTTCTATGATTTTAAAATAAAAACAGGTGTAACAGTAGGTGTTTTTAATCTTAAAGTTCTGAGTTTTGATGGTATTATTTAGTCTATAAAAAAAGTATTTCTATTATTTAAGAAATACCATTCATTATATATAAATAAATTTATATATTTTTTATTTAATTACATTTGTTGTTTCAATATCAAAGACGTGAGCTTTTTCAAGTTTTAAAGAAACATAAAATTCTTTTTGATTTTTTGAATCTATTTCTTTATTAGTTTTTAAGTTTAATGCTTGATTATTAATAGTTCCATAGATAATAGTTTCAGTTCCTAATAATTCACTAATTTCTGATTTTATAGTTAAAACATTTTTACCTTTATTATCATCAACTAATAAAACATCTTCTGGTCTAATACCTAAAACTATATCTTTATTAATATAATCTTTTAATCTATCTTTTAAAGTAGGTGTTAACTCAATAAATGTATCAGTTTCTGTAGCTAATTCTTTAGCATTATCATCGTCACATTCTTCGATTTTATAAATCATAAAACGCTCACCATCGAATTTTCCTTTAATAAAATTCATGGCAGGAGCTCCAATAAATCCAGCAACAAAAATATTAATTGGATTGTTATATAATTCTTTTGGCGTACCAATTTGTTGAATATATCCATCTTTCATTACCACCATTCTATCAGCCATTGTCATAGCTTCTGTTTGATCATGAGTAACATAAATTGTTGTAGCTCCTACTGTTTTATGAATTTTAGTTATTTCACTTCTCATTTGTACACGAAGCTTAGCATCTAAGTTACTTAAAGGTTCATCCATTAAAAATACTTTCGGATTTCTAACAATTGCTCTACCTAGGGCAACACGTTGTCTTTGACCACCACTTAAAGCAGCAGGTTTTCTTTTTAAATATGGTTTAAGTCCTAATATTTCAGCAGCATATTGAACCTTCTCATCAATCTGTTCTTTAGGCATTCTTACCATTTTAAATTTGTATGTTGAAGGAGTCTTTTGTAGCTCTAAAATCTTCTCTTCATTTTTCTTAATTTCTTCGTTATTTTTTGAAATACCCTCTAAAAGTTCATCCTTTTTTAAGTTTTTCTCTTTTCCTTTTTCAATATTTCTAATATTTTTTAAAGCAATTTTATTCTTCTTTTTTAATAAACTATTATCATATTTAAGTGAAGCTATTAAGTTCTTATCAACAACTAAAATATGATTATTATTTTCATCTAATATTTCAACAGGAAACTTACGCATCTTTAATCCAAAAGCTAAATTTTCATAAACACTCATATGAGGATATAAAGCATAATTTTGGAAAACCATTGCCATATTACGATCAACAGGAGCAATATCATTAACTAAAACGTTATCTAAATAAATTTCACCACTTGTTATACTTTCAAGTCCTGCAACCATTCTTAAAGTAGTAGATTTACCACATCCACTAGGTCCAACAAAAACAATAAATTCTTTATCATTAACTTCTAAATTAAAATCAAAGACTGCTTGAACATTGTTGTCATATATTTTATTAACATTTTTAAATACTAAATTACTCATAATTAACCCTTATTTGCTTTTGTAATAATTATTTTTCCAAATCCTTTGAGTATTACTTTTTTAGCTTTAGAAGTAATAATAAAAGACTCACCATACTTAACTTCATAATTATCATTAATAATTAATTTATCCATTAATGAAGTAACTATTTCAAATTCATTATCATTATTAAATTCATATTCACCATTAATATCTAAATAAATAGAATTAAAATATTTATTATTCGCTACTAAATTAGAATCACTACTATTTATATTAATAACTTTTTCTTTATAATTACCAACACTAACTACATCTAAAGCTTTATTAATATGTAATTCTCTAGGTAATCCATCTAAACCAAGTCTATTATAATCATAGAATCTATAAGTAATATCACTAGATTGTTGAATTTCTAATAAGATAATACCTTTACCAATACCGTGTATAGTTCCAGGATTAACTACATAAACATCACCAACATTAACATCTACTTCATTAATTAAATCTTCAAAATGATTATTATTAATATATTCCTTAATTTCTTCTTTATTTTTAGCTTTATTACCTAATATTAATTTAGCACCTTCTTCTTTTCTTAATATTAACCAGCATTCAAATTTACCTAGTGAATTCTCATTTTTTAAAGCATATTCATCATCTGGATGAACTTGAATTGATAATTTATCATTAGTAGCTATTAATTTAATAAGAATAGGAAATTTATCACCACTTAAATTAGCAAATAATTCTTTATTATTTTTAAATACTTCATCTAAAGTTTTTCCTTTATATAAACCATTTAAAATAATAGAAGAAAATGAACTATAGCCAGAACAAGACCACATCTCACCGATAGAATCATTATCAGTTATTTTTAATTCATTTTTAAAATAATTACTACCCCAAATAGTTTCCTTTAAAGGTCCACTTAATAATAAAATTTCTTGATCATTTACTAATTTTTCCATAATTTACACCAATATTTTGTCGGTATGTTCGACATTTTCACTTATTAATCTTATAAACTCATCAGCAGTTACAATTTCAACATGTTCATCTAATTGCTCAACAAGTTTTATAACATCATTATATTCCATTGACCAAGGATGTAAATTAATTGCTGTATAAGCTTCAATGGAATGTATATCTGTTGAATAAGAATTAATTCTTTTGGCAATTACGCTAGTATCTGCATTCCATAAAGTTTCTCTAATAGATACAAATGGTTTATCATTACCCCAATAAATACTACCATGACCACCAGCATAACGATCACCATAACAATAGATACCGCCTTTTAAAGCATCAATTTTGCCATACTGTTCACAAATTTCTTTACTTGGTCCACTATCTAATATTTGAACAACAGATAAATCTGTTTGTTTCAAATATGAATCTAAACGTTTAGTAAAAGATTTTAAAGCATCTTCTGGAAATACTCTTGGATTTAAATAACCTTGACCAGATACACTACAAACATAGAAATCATTAACATCTCGATGATCATATACATAATTTAATATATTACGACCTAGATCAATTAAAGAAGGTTGAATACTCCAACCCATCTTGAAATTTCCTCTAGTAGCTGCTAAATATTTCTTATTAAAAGGAAAAGTATTATACCAAGTTTGAACATTATCTCCATCACTCATCATGATAGTAACATAATGTTTTCCATCTTCAGCTTTAATATTTTTATCATCCTTTATAACATTTTTAAATCTAGTCTCACCAAAAAAGCTTTTAGAAGCAAAAACAGACATATTTCTAGCCCAATCACTAGGAATAGTAAATTGACCATTCATTGAAGAAATATTAACATCGGTTGGCTCATCATTAGGAACCCAACCAAATATAGGACAATCTTTTTTAGCCCAATCATGGACATTTTTTCTAAAAGTTACAATGTCTGGATCACTCATATCTTTTGGATAAAAGAAGAAATATTTTCCAGCAATACCATAATCTGTTAAAAATTCTTGAGTAGAAGTAGGATCTTGTTGAAATAAAGCAGTATTATTAAATTCATCTTTATAAATTTTAAAACAACTTCTTTCACTCATTGTTCTAGCATCAAGTCCTAATTCAAAACCAAGTGCTTTAACATATTGTTCATATTCTATATCGACAGGTAAATAATCTTTAATTCCTGCAATACTTCTAGCAACATTTAAATTACCATATTGTTTAATATCATAAAGAACATATTTATTAGAAAATTTAGATTTAAAATTAGTTAACATTTCATCTAATGTCGTATCAACAAATGTAACACCATAATTATCTTTTAAATCATTAAGCCAAACATCATTAGTTTCAAATTGATAATAATATTCTCCACCAATTCTTGAAAAAAATCCTTGAATTGCAGTAGCCATTACTAATTGATTTTTATTTAAACCAACTGAATCATCTTTAGTAAAATTTCTAAAAACTTTTAATACCTTATTTTCGTTGATTTTAGGTTCAAAATAATAACTAAAAGGTGTCTTATCATCATCAATAATCTTATTATTTTGACAAGATATAGTTAAAAAACTAAATAATGAGCTTAATATTAATAAACATTTATTTTTATAATTCATTTTCATTTACCAATTGTTGTAAAGTTACTTAATTTACAAGCTTCACCAACACCATTATTTCTTCCACCATCTCTAGCTTCAAATATAATAGTTACTTCTTTATTACTCCAATTAACTTCACTATCTAAAGTATTAAGATTAATATTTTGTTTAATATTATTTAAACTTTCTCTAGCAACATTCCAATCAAATAAAACGTAATATCTACCATCAGCATATAAAGAAATTTTCATTTTAGCTCCGGTATCATTATCACTTGTTGCTACCCAAGATAAATTAATATCACTAGATTCAGGTAAAACATAATTTTTAGCCATCCAAATATTAGTATTACCATTACGTTTTTCATCGCCACCACCATCAGAACAATCAATTTGTAATGAATTAGTAGGTTTTAAACTTTCTCTATCAATAACATCCCACCAATAATATTGAGATGTCTTATATTGTTCACCAAGCATCCAATCTTCAGTACTATTAGTAAATGTATTGTTATAAGGATTAACTGTACTTAAATCAATTTTAGGATCAACAGTTCTAGCTTTAAAGCTAACTTGATCAAGCCTAATACCAGCATCACTATCAGCTAAAACTTCAATAGATAATTCACACTTTTTACCCTTATAATCTTTAAAATATTGACTTAAAGGTATTGCAAAACATTGCCAACCATCACCATAAACGATTTGAGATTCAGTACCTCTAACACCTTTAAGAGTAGCTTTATTAATAATAACTTTACTTTCTTCTCCTACTTTTAAAGTAGCTTTAAAAGAACTAGATTGAACTTCAGTTAAACTATCACAACGAGCATTAAATGATAACCAATAATTATCAATTTCAGGTAAAGTAAATGACTTTTTAGTAGCTACACTACCTTTATTAATAGATATATTACCTTTATAAATAGCACCAACATTACTACATGCCTTATCAGTTGAATTATAAGTAATACTACTACCTTCCCAGTCCTCTTGCCATAATAAGAAATCATTATATAAAGGATCAACAGGGATTAAACTAGGATTTTGTCTTAAATAATCTTCATTAATACTAACACCATTCTTTTCAGGTATTTTAAAACTAGTAGTATTTGATTTATCAACTATATTATCAGTCATCATCTTAATAATACGATCAACACTACATACTTCAATATCATCATTAAGCATATTAACAATAGTTCTAATATCATCATAAGAATGAGACCAAGGATGAACGTTTATAATAGAATAACCATTAATTGAAGTAATATCTTTTTCATAAGTATTTAATCTAGCAGCAATATAAGCAGGGGTAGTTTCCCATAAAGAATCTCTAGGACCAACAAAAGGTTTACCATCAATCCAAATTACGCCACCTTGTACACTACCAAAATATTTACTACCATCATAAACGATTCCACCCTCGACTTGTTTACTAGAAGCATAGCCTTTTAAAACATTAACTAAATCATTTTGAGAATTTCCACCAATAACAGTAACATTTCTTAAATCAGCTTTCTTCATATAAATATCTAATTTTTCAGTGAAATCTTTAAAATATTCACCATTATTTTGACTAGCAAAATTACCAGCATTTATATAGCCTTGTCCTGATACAGGAGCACAGAAATAATCATATCCATTACTCATAGAATTATAAACTTCATCTAAAACATCAGGTGCTAAATCAGCTAAAGCAGGTGTAATAGACCAAGTAACTGGGAAATTATCTTTATCTCTACCAGCTGCATTCATATAATTAGTTGCAAATCCAGCAGTATTTTGCCAATAAGTAGCATTATCACCATCACTAACTACAAAAGCTACATAATGTTTCCCTTGTTCTGCTTTTTTATCATAATCTTTATTAGGTTGACTAAATTTATCATGTTTAAATAAATCAGCAGCATGGAAAGTTAAATTACAAGTATAATCAGTAGGTACTAAAAATTGTCCATATTGAGAAAAGAAAGCAACATCTCTATCTTCACTATATGCATAACCAAAAATAGGACTATTTGCATCTAAAAATGAATGTAAATTCTTCTTAAATGAATTAGAAACACTACTAACATCATCATAATAAACATGGAAATATTTATTACAAATACCATAATCTTTAATAAATTTATTAGTTTTACCAGTATTATCATTATAATTTTGATGAATTAATCCTGAAGTTGATAATTCAGGCATAACAATATTAAATAACCATCTATAAGTTAAAGCAGCATTATCTAAATTAAATTTTTCAGTTAAACCTAATTCTTGATAAAAACTTACATCATCTTTACTAACAGGTAAAAATCCTGTAATAGCAGCTAAAGTAGCTGCAGTATTAACAGAAACATCTCCAGGTCTATAAACAATATATCCAGGAGTAGCAAATCCATCTTTATTTTTCTCGGTATAAGCATTAACACCAACTAAATTATTATAACTATCTAAAGAAATTTGACTTCCCCAAGTATTATTTTTAACATAATCACTCCAAGAAGCAACATAATCTAAAACTGCTTCTTTTAAAGTAGTACTTTCATATTTAAAGCCATATTTATCACTAGCTTTCTTTATATAATATTGATCAGTATTTACACCATTAGTAACATAATTTGAATCAACATAATATTTAACTTCTTTTCTAGCAAAAAGACCTTCAATAGCTTGAGCAGTATATAAACGATCACCATCATTAGTTACATCACTTATTACTTTGACTGTACTATCTTTACTTAATTTAGTGTTCTTATAATAAGAAAAAGATTCAGTTGGAGTTGGTGTAGGAGGATTATCATCAGGTCCAGGTTTAACTGGTCCATCTTTTTTACCACAACCAATTAATGGAATAGCCATTAAAAAAGATAATAAATAAACAAATTTCTTCGACTTTTTTTGCATAATTTTTACTCCTTATTTCATACCAGCAATATTATTTTGTTTTAAGAAATATTTTTGGAACGTGATATAAACTATAATAATTGGTATTGTAATTAATATCATTCCAGCAGATCTAACGAATCCATCAGCATAGCTTCCTAAGCCTGGATAAAATTTATACATTATTAACTGCAAAGTTTTAACTGGACTACCACTACTTTGCATAATCATTGGCCATAAATATTCATTCCAAGTCGAAACAACAGTTAAGATAACATATGTAATAATAACAGGTTTTGACATTGGAACTATTATTCTAAAGATTTTTTTAAATTCATTACAACCATCCATTTGTGCACTTTCAAGTACAGAATCAGGAATAGTAGACATATATTGTTTTAATAAGAATATTCCGAAAACATTAACAATTCCTGGTAAAATAAGTCCCCATATTGAGGCATTTATTCCAAGTCTTAAAGCAATTATATAATTAGGAATCATTAATACTTCCCCTGGAACCATCATTGTTGCAAGTAATAAATTAGCAACTATCTTTTTACCTTTAAATTCTAATTTAGTTAACGTATAAGCAACAATAATAGCTATGAATAAACTAATACAAGTAAAGCATACAGTATGGATAATAGTATTTAATAAAGCAGTCCAAAATTCACTAACTTGAACAGCAGATATATAGTTTTTAAGTGTAAAATGTTCAGGCCAAAGATATAAAACATCTGAATTTGGAATAGTTTCTGGTGATTGCCAAGAATCAACTATTTTTAAATAAAATGGGAATATTTGACAAAAAGCAATCAAACTTAAAAAGATATAAGCAAATATTTTAAAAGATAAGCTACCATTAATTCCTTTTCTTTTTTTAAATGTTCTACTAGAAATTTCGTTAGCTACATCAAAGTCAATTCTTTGAATTTTCTTAGTATTATTCAATTGACTTTACCTCCTTTCCTGAAATTAATTTTTGAATGAAAGTAAAGATTAAGATAATTAAAAATAATATAGTTGCATAAGCACATGCTCTACCAATATTTCCGTCTTTAAATGCAGTATCATAAATATATAACATTTCAGATTCAGTACCATATCCACCTTGAGTAATAAGCTGCATTGGTCCCATAATTTTAAATCCATCAATAATTGATAAAATAAGATTTAAAACAACTGCATTTTTCATTAAAGGTAATGTTATTTTAATAAATATTTTAAAAGGTGATCTTATTTCTAATACTGCTGCTTCTTTATAAGTATCAGGAATAGAAATTAAAGATGAATAATAAATTAACATTTTTGTAGCAAAACCTAATAAAAATGGCATTATCATTAAAGAAATTAAAGCAAAATTCTTATCAGTTAACCATTGAATAGGTTCTCCACCAAAAGCCATTACAATTTTATTAGCTAAAGATGAGTTTTGAGATCCAAATACCATCTTAGTAACATCACTTCCAACAACTCCAGATACTAAAGAAGGCCAAAATAACATTCCTAAAAATAATTTCTTACCTTTTTTAATAGAATTAATTAAGAAAGCACATAATAAAGCCATGAAATTATTTCCAATAGTCATTACTACTGTCCAAATCAATGTGACTTTCATTGCTTCCCAGAAGTTTTTATCAAATTTAGCTGAAGTAAATCCAAATATTCTTTGATAATTAACAAAAGTAAAACTAATCGTACCACCATTAGCTAATTTAGCTAATGTAACATTAGTAAAAGAGAATATAAAAGCAGCTATAAAAGCTATAACAAACCATAATGTCCACCAGGCCATTGGAAAAGCTAATAAGCCAGTTGCTTTTAACTCGTTTTCATGTTTATGAATATGTCTAGTTTTTAATGAAAATTCCATTTTTATTCATCTAAATCACTTAATTTTTCATCTAATGCTGCTTGTAATGAATATAAATATTGAGTATCTCTTTCTCCATTTATTAATCCTGTTACAAATTCAGCAGTTTGTTTTTCAATTGCTGGCCAAGCTGCACTACCTGGACGAGCAACTGCATTATTTAATTGTTCAACAAATACTTTCCATTCAGAAGTTTTATAGAAATCATCATTTAAAGCTTCTTTAGTAGTAGGCATTAAATATTGAACACTATTATGTGCTAATTGAACTTCTTTATTAGTTGTTAAGAATTTCATAAAATCAGCAGCTAATGCATGTTTTTTTGATTTTTTAGTCATAACTAAAGAATATAAACCTAATATTGATTGATTATCACCTTTATCTTTATTAGGCATAATTGTAGCATAATCAAAGTCGATATCTTTTCCATTATTCATTCTAGAATAATCTAAAAGTTTCCATGGACCCATTTCAATAAAAGCAACTTTACCAGTTTCAAATTTTGATTCACTAAAAACTTTTGGTGTGTATCCGCCATCACCTAATTGTTTTATTTTCTTAGCAGCTTCAAAATTAGCTTCACTAGTTAAGGTCATTTTAGTTAAATCTTCGTTAATAATAGTTCCACCTTCTCTAGTTGTCATACCTAAATAATACATTGCACCCATAGATTCAGCACCAGTTCCAGCAGGTACTGTAGTTAAATATAATGTATCATTTCCAGTTAATTTATTTTCTTGATTATAAGCTTTAATTTTATCACCTAAAGCAATATATTCTGTCCAATTAGTAGGTAAATCTTCATTAGTTATATCTTTATTTAAAACTTTCTTTAATAAACCTTTATTATAAACACGAGTTAAAACATTAGCACTCATTGGCATTGCATATAAATCATTTTTATATAAATTTGGTTTATAAACAGTATCTAAGAATAAATCTTTTGTTTCATTTAATTTATAAGTAGATAAATTTTGAATAGCGTTATCATAAGCTAATCTTTGAACGTAAACGTGATCAATATAAGCTACATCTGGGAATTCTTTACCCATTAAAGCCATATTGTAACTTAAATAAAAATCAGGTGTACTTTGGAAAGCAATACTAATATTAACACCTTCATGCATTGATTCGTATTTAGCTTTTGCATCTTTAATGACGTTTTCAACAGTTGGTGATCCGCCTGGCCACCATATCTTTAAAGTACCTTCAATCTTATCATCTTGAGGTCCATCACTACCCCCACTACAACTAAATAAAGCTGTTCCTGAGAGAATAAAGCTGCAAATCGCCACTATTTTTGTTAATTTTGAATTCATATTGCCTCCTTTTTAACTATCAAAGGCTTAATAATTTAAGCCTTTGATAATCTAATTTTAATACTTATTTTTGACTAATTTGAGTAATAACACAATGTGTTGCATTGTTAGCTAAAGTAATTCTTATACTAACTTTTTTTCCAACATATTTACTTAAATTATAAGTGAATATTTGAACATCGTCAGTATCAACATGAACTGTATCAGTATCAACACCATTTGCTTTAATTACTTCTTCATTTGTACCATCAACTATAACTAATTTAATATCTGGATAAGTTTCACCATCTCTATGGAAAACTCTAGCACCAAAACTAAATTCATCATTATGACTTCCAATTACGAATTCTTGATGTAAATAAGTTGCTGTGCCTTTAATATCAGCACCTTCACCAACACCAGCATCAGTATCGCCTTGAATTAACCATCCACCATTTAATATTTCATCTTTATTCATCCAGCTAGTTTTATTAGTAGGATTACCAGTAAACGAAATATTTTGTATAACAGCGTGTGTTCCTGTTGTAATACCAAGTTCAACTTTAACAGTTTTACCAATATAAGCACTTAAATCATAAGAACAATATTGAGTATCATCAGTATCTACAAAGAAATAAGATTCAGTTTGTCCAATACCTTTAATAGTTTCAGTTACACCATCACTAGTAATTCTTAATTCAAATTTAGGATAAGTTTCACCATCTCTATGGAAAACTCTAGCACCAAACTTAAATATAAATGAAGAGTGTTTAATTTCTCTATTTTCTAATTTAATAGCTGACCAATTTGATCCATCAACTTTTAAATCAACACCTTCTCCAGTTCCTTCCCAATATGCTCCATCAATTGTCCATGAAACACCATTAACACCATTTAAAATTTCTTCTTTATTATTCCAAGTATTTGTTTCAACATTTGCATCTGGAGAATAAACTTTTAATGAATAAACAGAACTAACTTCACTACCTTTAGCTTTAGCAATAATCTTATAATCACCTAAAGTAGCATCAGCACTAATTTTTACTGTAGCAATTGAGCCAATACCAGTAACTGTGACTCCTTGTCCTTCCTTATCTACACTAAATTCAACAAATGAATTTGAAGCATCCCAAGGTTGTACAAATGCATTAAAGCTAAATTCTTTATTTCTTAAATATTCACCACTATTCTTCTTTAACATAACTGAAGTTGCAGCAATTTGATCTTTAATAAATTTAATCTTAGTGACAACACCGTGATTTCCTCTATCAATACCAATTTGTAATGTAACGGATTTGCCTATAAATTCAGATAAATCATAAGCGAAATTAACGCCATCACCTTCTTCGTTATTAACTAATACTTTATCTTCAGTAGAGCCAATAGCTTTAATAACTTTTTCAGTTTCATTTTCAATAACTTTTACCATAAATTCAGGTAAAATTTCAGTTGCTGGTCTAAATGTTCTAGCTCTAAATGTTAATATTGGAGCGTCTGCTGTAATTTTTCTATTTGTTAATTCTAAAGCAGCATAACCACTAGCACCTGCATGAATATCAGCACCTTCACCAACACCTAAATCACAATTTGTGTTTCCATCGCCAGGACCAACTATAGACCATTTGTATCCTGATACACCATATAATATATCATTCTTATTATTCCATTCATTGACAGTTACATTGAGTTTGACTGTAATTAAATATTGAGCTTTATATTCAGGATTTGCAACGCTTTCAGCCCAAACACTATAGTTTCCTTCAGGAGTTGTCTCTGATATATTGACTTGTCCATTATTATCTATAGTAATACCTTTATTAACTGAATCTGGATCTACATAATATCTAATAGCACCATTAGTTACATTATCTGGAGTAACTTTTGCTAATAAATTAAATGAATCACCAGGTTTATGTGTACCACTATTTTTACTAATAGTAATACCAGTAGGATCTACTTGTCCTTCAAAATTTAATTTCTTAATACTTAATTCAGCATTAGCATCTTTAGTAGGTACTCTATGTTCAAGAACCATAGCACCGTTTTTGCCTTTAATAGAATCAGCTAATTCTAATTTAATTGTTGATTCTTCATTTGGTCCACTAAATCCTTTCCAGCCACCATTATCAGTACCAGTAAGAATGTGTTTTGTACCATCTTCTAAAACAAATAATACTCTATATTCACCTTGAGCTTTACTACCTGTTGAACCTAATTTTATATTAAATGTTTTAGCTTTTTGTGGAACTTGTAATTTAGCCCACATCATACCAGAAGCTTTTGTTGCATCAACACCACTATTGCTATCTACTCTATTTTCAATATCAATACCATAAGGTCTAGTAGGTTCACCCATATAGAAGATTTTTTGATTACTATCAATACCTTCATCTCCTCTTCTTGAGTTAGCTTGCATCATGACTAAATTCCAATCATCATAACGCTTAAATTGAGCATCAGTAGCATGATCACTATCTAAATCCCAAGATGATAAAGTAGAAACTTCTTTCTTATCATATTCACTTTGTAAAATACCATCATATAAAGTCTTTGCAACTTCAACTTTAACTTTAGTTTCTACATCTTTTTGAGCGTGTGACTTAATAGTTACAAGAGCTTCACCATCATTAACGATTTCATAAGTACCATCAGTTTTTAATTTAAAAACATTTTCATTATTACTTTCAACTGTAAAAGCAGGATCAGAAGCTTCTAATGGATTAACTTGAATATTGAAATTATATAAAGTTGGCCAATATGTTAAGTTTCTAGGAGCTTGAAGTCCGCCTACAACATTACCTTTTAATAATTCTTCGCCTCTTTTAAGTTGGCTGCCACTCATATCCCAGTTGGTACCTTTAGCAGTTTTAAAGATATAATCATATTCAGTAGATTCACTCTTTAATAATCCATTAACTGCAATATCTGATACAGGTATATATGACTCAACTACGATATTAACATAATTAACGATATTACTTTCATCAGTTGTACTAACTTTTAAAGCAACATTACCTTCAGTTTTTGCACCGAGCATTATTTTTGCAGGAGATTGAGCCGCTTCAACAGTTACTCCAGTTTCATTATCTAATTTAAATGCACCATTAACAATTCTACCAACTTCCCATCTAAGTGTCTTATTTGAAGCATTATTAGGTAAGACAGTAAATGGAATTTGAAGTGTTTCTCCTTGAGCACCTTTTAAATTAAATGGCTTTTCAAGACTTCCTTCACCACTTTCATCATCAATTGATAAAATTACTTTTGTTACTTTAGTAACTTCTACTATTGGTGGATTAGGATCTGGTTTGTCAGGCCCAGGTGTATCAGCATTTTTACATCCAAATAAGCCAAAAGATAAGGCAATAGTTGGAACAAGTAGAAGTAATCTCTTTCTTTTCATATTTTCTCCTTTCCTTTAAATCGTAAACATAATTTTTTGTCAAATTATGGTCGTTATGTTTACTGAAAAACGGTTTTCTACAAGGTCATTATAATTGAAAGCGCTTCCAATAACAATACAAAATTATATTTTTTTAAAATTTATTTTTGAAAATTTATAAGCAAATAAGAAAAAATATTTAATTATTTATTAGGTTTTCTAATTGAACTATGAATTCTTAATTTTGATTTAATTAAGACACAATGCATAACATCTTTTGATTCAATTTGATTTATAAGCATTTCAACAGCTTTACTACCAATTAATTTATAATCTTGTTTAGCATAAGATAATTTAGGAGTAAAAATATAATCAGTTTGAGATTTACCTAAAGCAAATACACCAACGTCTTCTCCTACTTTTAATTTCTTTTTATTAATAGCTTTATATAATCCAGCAGCTAAAAATGAATTACATGTAATAAAAGCAACATTCTTCTCAGCTTTTTCTATTCCTAACTTATAACCTTCTTCAATAGTACCTTCTAGATCAGTAATATATTTATCACTAGGATCAATATGTTTTTCATTACATACATCAAAGAAGCCATCTTTACGATCTTGAACAATAGTTAATTTACTATCAGCATTTAATAAATAAACTTTATCATAATTATTTAAAAGTAATTCAGTTACTTCTCTAGTTAAATTATAATTATCAACATCAATATAATCATATCTTATATTTTTACTAGGTCTACCAATAATAACGCACTCAATCGAATTATTTTGAATTTCACTCAATCTAGAGTCATCTATATTTGGTGCTAATAATATCGCTCCATCAATAGGAGCTTTTCCAAATCTAAGATTATTAATTAAGTCATTTTCATTATCGTTAGATAATAATAATATTGAATATCCCTTTTTACTTGCTTTAGATAAAGCACTTATAACTAATTCACCATAAAAGTTATGGTCTTCCATATGTTCTTTTTTCTCAAGTAATATCGCAATAATATTAGATTTATGTTTACCAGTGGATAAAGATGATGCATAAAAATTAGGAACATAATCTAATTCCTTACAAGCTTTTAATACTCTTTCTTTTAATTCATCACTAACTAATTTTTTACCAGATAAGACATTAGAAACTGTTGATTTAGCAACACCAGCTTGTTTAGCAACATCAATTATTTTTGTCATACTTTTCCACCATATTTTCCTTAATTAATTCAATAAGTTCATCAGCATAAACTAATTCTATATCATCATGCAAATGACTAATAACATAATCTAAATCATTAATAGATATTGACCAAGGATGAACATTTAATACAGTATATCCATCTTGACTATGAATATTTGGTTTCATTGAATTAATTTTATTAATATATTCATCTAAGAATGATTTTGGGGTATTACCAGTAGTTGCATATGGACACCATAATGAATATCTAACTGATACAAATGGTTTACCATTCGAAAATATTATTTTTCCATTACCACTACTATATCTATCAGGATCAATCTCCCAAATTCCTCCTATTATTTTATCATTTTTACTATAATATTGTAAACGTGAACTGACAAATTCATTAGATGTAAAGGTATCTAATCCATCTAATAAACAAACAACTCTTTGATCAGATTTTTCCATTCCTTTCATTGATTTATCAATAAATTCTTTAATAAATTTATCAGGAAAACTTAAAATATTTGCATAACCAATTCCAGATACTGATGCAATAAAGTAGTCATTTTTAGGTGTATTATAAATATTTTCGATAACTTCTTTAGAAATATTGATTAAAGAAGGTGAAATTGTCCAAGTAATTTTATAATTTAAAGGACTTTTTAATCTATTACCAAATGTTGATGTAGTTTGAAAATCTCTTTCTAACCATTGAATATTATCTCCATCTGATACAACAATAGCTAAATAATGTTTATTTTTTCTAATTTCAGTTCTTTTAGTCTTTTGTTTTATCTTATTTTTATTAGATTCTATAAAATAACTATGATTACTACTCCAATCACTAGGAAGAGCATAATGTCCATATTTAGAAATATGTTTAATAAAACTTATTTCATCATCATTCCATCCATAAATTGGACTAACAGGTTTAAGCCATCTTAAAATTTCTTCTCTAAAAGATAAATCTTCACTATTTTCACTAGTATAAATACAAGCTAATCTATTTTTAATAGAATAATCTCTAAGCATTAAATGAAAATTATCTTTTTTAACTACTTGATGAACTAAAGCATTATTATTTAATTTATCTTTAACAGAATTAAATACTATTTTTTGTCTATAAGCATTACTACCTTTAAAATTATCTAAGTTATAAATAACTTTTAAATCAATAATTGATAAAACTTTATCAATTATTTTATTAGGAACTGCTAAAAAATCATATTTAGCACATAACATCGCAGCTAAATTAATTGATACATCACTAGAATCTAAGTTATAAGTAATAATATTACTAAATTCATTTTTATATTTTATAATTAAATCATAGATACTAATTTCTTTATGTTCTTCATGAAGATAAGATAAATAATTATCAATATCTATAAATACTTTAATATTTTTTCTATTTAAAATACCTTGAGTAAATACACAAAGAGCTTGTTCTTCTAATGAATAACTATTCCATTTAAGTAAATAAACCATAAATACTCCTAAAAATTATCACTTTTTACTATATAATACAAAAAATAAAAATATTTTAATATAAAAAACCGTTTTTCTTTACATCTTTGTATTTTTTCTGTAATATTAAATTAATACTTGAGGTAACAACAATGAAAACAATACACGTTATTAGCGGCACACATTGGGACCGTGAGTGGCGCCATACTGCCGAACAATCAAAATTAAGACTAGTTGATTTAATGGATAATATTATCAACATCTTAGAAAAGAAAAAGACTTATAAATTTTTCTGTGTCGATGGAGGAACTATTGTTATTGAAGATTATTTAACAATTAGACCAGAAAATAAAGAACGTATTAAAAAATTAATTAAAGATAAAAAAATGTTTATTGTTAATTGGTATACATTACCAGAAACTAATACAGTTGCTCCAGAATCTTTAATAAGAAATTTATTATTAGGTAAAAAAATGGGTAAAGAATATGGAGGTACTATAAAAAGTGGTTATACAGCTACAAGTTATGGACAACCTTCTCAACTTCCTCAACTTTATAATGGATTTGGTATTACTGATGCTATATTTTATCGTGGAACAAATAAACATGTTTTAACTCCATTATTTACTTGGGTAAGTCCAGATGGATCTAGTTTAGATACTTTAAGAACTTTTGATGAAGTTACAAGAACTAACTGGTTCTTCTATATCCATGGACCAGCTGTCCTTGGTAAAGGTCAAAAAGATTTATCTTATAAATATGATAAGACTCAATTACCTGTTCACATGGCTGATATATATTCTTATGAAAAAGCATTTACTTTATTACATGAAGATTTTGATTATATTCATGATAAAAAAGTTCAAAAAAATGCTTTAGATGCTTTAATTAAACAAGCTGAACCATATGCCATTGGAGATGAAATATTAGCATTAAATATGGAAGATAATGATGAACCATATCGTTATTTACCTGAATTAATTAAAGATTTAAATAAGATTTATCCAGATGTTGAGATTATTCAAGATACTTTAGATGATTATATGGCTAATATTAGAAGTAAAAAAGATTATAAGAAAGCTACTCATCATGGTGAATTACGTTATACAACAATGGAATATAATAATTTCAATGCTTTACTTGGTGCAACTCACTCATCAAGAATTAAAATTAAATTATTAAATGATGATTGTGAAAATAATTTAATTAATGTTGCTGAACCTTTATCTTCTTATGCTAAATGTTTTGGTAAAGAATATCCTACTAATAACTTAAATAGAGCTTGGAGATATTTACTTAAATGTCATGCCCACGATTCTATTTGTGGAGCTGCTGTTGATAGAGCTCATGAAGATATGCTATATAACTTCTCTTTAGCTAAAACTGTTGCTGAAGAATGTACAAATAGAGCTACTATTAATTTATTTTCTAAAATCAATACTAAAAAGAATTTCTTAGAAAATGATTATGTAATGACTTTTTATAATACTTTACCATTTGAAAGAAAAGGAATTTATGAAGTAGTTTTTGATACTCCTAAAGGAAATGGATCTAAAGTTGATATTGGCGTAGATGGAGCTAGTTCAGGTGAAGAATTCTACGATATAGTCGATAATAACGGCAATAAAGTTCCACATGTAGAACTTTATAATGATGATATTTCTATTGGTGTTGAGCGTGAAATGGATACTAAAGCTATTAAATTTAAAGCTAATAGAAAACGTATTTTAATTGAAGCTAATATACCTCAAAATGGTTATAAAACTTATGCATTAAGATTTAGAAAACCTGAGTTTGCTTATCATCCTGAAATTATTGATAATCGTAAATTAATTGCTAGAGATAATGGAATTTTAGAAAATGAATATTTAAAAGTTACCTTAAATTCTAATGGCACTATCAATATTTTAAATAAAGAAAATAATCATTTAATGAATAATTTAATGTATTATAGCGATAAAGGTGAAACAGGTAGTGCTCATATTTCTACAGAACCAAAAAGAAATAGAACATATACTTCTTTAGGTGGTACTTCTACTATTACTATGCTTGAATCTAATGAATTAAGAGGTTCATTTAAAATAGATTTAGTAATGACTATTCCTGCTGCTGCTACTATTTCAGGAGATGATCGTACTCGTGAAATGAAAGAATTACCTATTTCTACTATTTTAACTTTAGAAAAAGGTTCTAAATATTTAAAAGTTAAGACTACTTTAAATAATGAATGTAGAGATCATAAACTTGTAGTTAATTTCCCATCTTATATAGAAAAGGCTGATTGGGTCGATGTAGAATCTGCTTGGGATGTTGCTCATAGAACAATTAAATGGCGTGATCATAAAGATAATTTCGAAGGATTTACTCCATTCCAACCTATGCAAAACTTTGTAGATGTTAGTGATAATAATCTTGGATTAGCTATCTTAACTAAGGGCTTAAGAGAATATGAAATTGCAGATGATACACTCCGTACTATTAAAATTACTTTAATTAGAACTCAAAGAGCTTATATGACTGCTAATAGTTCTATGAATGTTGAAGAATTAGATAAATATACAGGTCAACATTCGTTTGGTACTTTAACTTATGAATATGCTATTTATCCTCATAAAGGTAATTATAGAGATGGTAATGTTTTAAGCGAAGCTTATAACCATAAAGTACCTGTCAAAGCAATTCAAGGTGTTGTAATGGATGGTATTTTAAACGATACAGATTCATTTATTAAAATTAATCAAGAAAATAAAATATATATATCAGGTATTAAAGAAAGTGAAGATAAATCTGGTATTATAGTTAGATTTTGGAATCTTACAAATGAAACTTTAAATACTAATATTAAAACTTTATTACCTATTAAAGAAGTAAAACATGTTAATTTAGATGAAACTAATGAAACTGCTATTGCTATTAATAATGGTTCATTTGATTTTGAAATGAGACCTCATAAAATTGAAACATTCTTATTTAAATTATAATTATGAAATTTGAAATTAAAGATTTAGGAATTTTTAATGAAAATTCTGGATTAATTAAACTTAAAAAGTGCTCTGATGGAATATTTGAAGAAGGTAAAAATGGAGTCACCTCTATTTATTCTACAGGAGATAAAAAAGTCGAATTTATTAGTTTTAATGAAGGTAGCTTAGCTTATGTTACTTCTTCTATTGGTTATCCTGCTTATTACAAAATTAAGCCTATTAAAATTGAAGCACCTATAAAAGCTGTTTTAATGGATTTAGATGGAACTAGTGTTAAAAGTGAAGAATTTTGGATTTATATTATTGAAAAAACCGTCCAATCTTTATTAAAAAATGAAAATTTCCATTTCAGTAAAGAAGATTTACCATATGTTTCAGGACATTCTGTTTCGGAACATTTAAAATATTGTATTGATAAATATGTACCAAATGCAACTTTAGAAGAAGCTAGAAATTATTACTTTTATCATACTCACTTTGAAATGAATGAAATAATGGAAGGCAGAGGAAAGGAAAATGCTTTTACTCCTTCTAAACATTTAAAAGAATTCTTACTAGGTTTAAAAGAATTAAATATTAAAATAGGATTAGTAACTAGTGGATTATATGAAAAAGCATGGCCTGAAATATTAAGTGCTTTTAATACATTAAAAATGGGTGATCCTAAAGATTTTTATGATTGTTCTATTAGTGCTGGATATCCTTTAAAGAAAGGTAGTGTTGGTACATTAGGTGAATTATCACCTAAACCACATCCATGGCTATATGCAGAAACTGCTACTATCGGTTTAAATATTCCAGAAAGTGAACGTAATCATATAATTGGCATAGAAGATTCAGCAGCTGGAGTATGTTCAATTAGATTAGCTGGATTTAATTGTATCGGCTTTGATGGAGGTAACATTATCTCATCTGGGACAAAAGATTTATGCTCATATTATTTTTCTGATTTATTAGATATCTTAGATTTTATCAAAAAAATAAACTCAAAATAATCAACTTTTTATATAAAAAGGCTGCAAAACTTAATTATTTTCTCAAAATTTATTATTAGAATTATTAAGCTCTTACAATGTCTTTTTCCGACCGATGGAATGTTTTTATATTTCTATCAATTCACCATATAATACTTTTTATTATATTTTCTGTTGCCTCTATTTGAGCTATATTTCCACATTTTTTCATTCTTATTTTTAGCTCATCAATTAAATTTTTTAAAGTTCTTTTAGATGTGAACATAACTAAAAATAAATGTTCTTCATTTTGTTTAGTTATAATTTTCAAATACGGTGTGTCTTTATCTCCACTAAAAATATTTTCATTACCACTATTTTCCCCGATTGAATTACGATTAGACCATATGATCTCAATACTTTTAATATCTTTATAAGAAACTGAAGTATAGTATTGCACTTTGTTTTTTTTACTATAAAAATCACTATAAATATAAATATTAGTTTTATTCAAAATAATCGTAAAACGCAAAATTTTTAAAAGATTATATAGTAAAAAAATAAAAACAATTAAATAAATGCTTATTTTAATAATTCCATCAATTATGCCTCTAATATTTAATCCCTTAATGCATTTAAAAAAATCAATACAATTTTTAATAAGTTCAATAAAAGCAAGTATTTCTAAAATAAATACTAAAAAAATGCTATTATACATGGTATTTTATCAGGTAAATATAATTTCTTTTTCATTAAAAATAATCCAAAGGTCTTCGATTATAAAAATCAACAAGTAAATCATTAGCGTTTATTGCATTCATGAGGCCTGAACACAAAATTCCAGTAAACGTTCCAGCTAAATTATATGTAAAAATTTTAGAAAATGTTTTAAAAGAAATACTGCTAATTATACCACGAATGAACTTTGTGCTAATTTGTTTACTGATTGCTTTATAACTACCTTTACCACTCGTTAAACCCGGAATTTTAATTAATTCAAAAAATTTAAAAGCTAATGCTGATATTGCCCCATTAACAAAAGAAGCAAAAAGTATTTCGTCTTTTGTATAATTTTTGCCTTCCCATTTATTTTGAAGATGCATGCTAATTCCAGTCGATAAAAATCCAGTCAAAAACGAAACAAATATTGGACCAAAAAAGGTATAATAGAAAGTCCATCTCCTATGGCGCCTCCTAACAAGTTACCTACAAATTGTGCATCAGACCAACTAAATTCCTTTGTAAAAGAATAAGATATTTACTCTGATAAAACATACGATACACCTCCAACTATCATTCCAATAAGTGAAGAAACTCCAAAGCCGATTAAAAGTGGAATCAAAGACAAATACCCAAACGGATCGTATAAATTAATCGGATAATTAGAACAATAAACATAAAAATTTAAATTATTTATATTTTGTGGATCAAAATAGTTTATGTTATCAGAACTTATAAATCTGCCAGTTTCAGGATCGTAATATCTTGAAATTAGATAATAAAAGCGTGTTTCTTCATCGTAGTAATATCCTTTGTATCTAAATGGGTTAATTTTTCCTATTGTATTAGCATCTGATCCAGTAATCGATATTAACTTTCCATAGGCATCAAGATTATATTTGACTATTAATGCTCCGTAAGAATCAGTAATACCTAAGATATTACCTAAAACATCTCTAACATAGTAATAAATTGATGTTTTATCTTTAATAAATCCGTATAGAATATCATTTTCATCGTATAAAAAATCTAGCTCATAATCATTAGTTTTATCATTTATTAATTTATTACCTTCATATATAAAATTATGACCTATTCCATATGTGTCTACTTTTCTAGTTCTAATTCCAGAATCATCATATTCATAATCATAATGCTGTGAATTAGTAATAAATCTAATTAATCTTTTACCTTCAAACACTAATCTATTATTTCTATAAGTATTTGGTAATAATACATTTGTTGAATTATAAGTAATTGTATCTTCTCCGATTGATATTAATCTATCTTTTATAGCTGTATCATAAGATAAATTAACTCCGTTCTTTAAAATAATATTACCGTTTTTATCATAAGTATATATTTTATTAATAAAAATTTTATTAATAAAAATATGTTTATTAATTATATTGTTAATATAAAAATTACTTATATTATTGATATAAGTGTTAGTCAAACAATGAAAGTTTAAATTGATTTGTTTATTAAAAGATCTAAGTTCGTTATTCATATCAAAATTTAGCAAAAAGATTATGTCATTTATTTTCTTGTTTAATTATAAAATTATTAGTATTAAAATACTATACAATTTAATATTACAGAAAAGGCAAGTCTACCCATAGAGTAAACCTACCTAGTTTTGCTTGTGAAAGTAATTTGCTATTTTACAATAATATTTTTAAATTTATTTTTTAATTTTAGATAATCTTTATAGAATATTTTAAATTGAATTTTTTCACCAGAATTGAATTTAAAGATAATTAATCCTGCCACTTGTTGTTTATAGATTAGTGCTATCGGAAATGCATACCATTTACATTCATAATATTCACAAGAACTTACTTGATCTATTAGATACGTATGATTAAGAAATTCAATTTCACTATCTCTTAAAATAAATTCTTTTGTGCTTTTTTTATTTACTAAAAAAAGATAACTACAGTAAAAATCATCAAAGATAAGCAAACTATATATGAAATTAGAATTCCTTTATATACAATCGGTTCTTGTCTAACTATTAATGAGATGATTAATAATAACGTTGTAAAAAACAACCCTATATTTGGCAATAATACGGCACCGACTATAGATTCGAATAATTTCAATTTAATTTTAACCATCAAGAATCTCCTTTATCATAGTATTATTCTTATTAGTTTAATAATTAACGTCTGCTTTATTGATATTAACATATGTATCAACTAAATCATTAATGCTTAAATTAATTTGTTTAGTAAATGATTTTAATCCGTTATTCTTCATATTTCTTTTAATTTATACTTAACATTTTACTATAATATTTACAAATTTCTTCTTTTATTTTTTTTCTTCTATCTAAATATAGAACTGAATCATTGCTAAATAAAATAGCATAAACTGGACCACAATAAATATTCGATTTCTTAATTTCTGTAACATTTTTCCACTCATAACTTTTGATTTCTTTTTTAAAAAGATAAACGTGTATCCCTTTTTCATCAAAAGATACAAATTGAAAGACATAACTAAAGCCAAGAAGTAAATATAGTGCAACTATCGATATGTAGGAAATAAATGTCAATAAAGCAACTTCAAAATGTCCAAGAAACATCGCAAAAGGGCACAAAGGCAATAATAAAGACATACCTAAAATAAAGCAAATAATCTGATATCTATTTTTTAAATACCTTTTTTTCATAAAGAATACCATTAAAAATATGACATTATTCGTTCATAAAGCCGAGAAATAAAATCATACGTTACTTCAGTGCCACTAGCAATTATTCCTGCTATCAATCTAAGTGCTATTTTAGAGTTTAAATCAATTTCATTTTTTCCCATATTACCGGTCACACCTGAAGCAGCAGAAGCTATTCCAGCTAAAACATTTAAATTCCCCATAATCATTGAGTCTAAAGTTATACGCTTTAAATCGATTTCTTCGTTATCTATTGCAGAAGATGCTATTGAGCCTAAAAAATTCCCCAAAAATCCTCCAGAAAAAGAAACAGCTAAGCTTTTCATCAGAAAGCCAATAAGAGCAAAATTTGTAGTTTCTGTTGCTTTAATAAGTAATGTACCACCTATACCAGCACCACCTGCACAAATCGTTCCCGATATCAAGCCACCAAACCACCCAGCAGCAAAAGAGCCATTATTAGACATTTTTACATAGCCATTAATTAGCGAACCAGCGCCGCCACTTAATAACATACCTCCAAAAATTCCACCAACTCCAGTAGCGCACAAAATAATACCACTAATAATTGAAATAGAAGACAAAATAGTCAATGCAGTTTGAATCCAATCATGTCCTGAAAAATCACATCTATTAATATAATCGTTACTGCAATAAGCAAATAGATTTAATTTATTTATATTTTCAGTGTTTAAATAATCTACATTATCAGCACTTATAAATCTACCTACTTCAGGATCATAATATCTTGAAATCAAATAATAGAAATGAGTTTCTTCATCATAATAATATCCTTTATATCTAAATGGGTTAATCTTTCCTATTGTATTAGCGTCAGATCCTGTAATCGATATTAATTTTCCAAAAGCATCGAGATTATATTTAACTATTAATGTTCCTGATGCATTAGTAATACCTAAAATATTACCTAAAACATCTCTAACATAGTAATAAATTGATGTTTTGTCTTTAATAAATCCGTATAAAATATCATTTTCATCGTATAAAAAATCTAGTTCATAATCATTAGTTTTATCATTTATTAATTTATTACCTTCATATATGAAATTATGGCCAATACCATATGTATTTACTTTTCTAGTTCTTATTCCAGAATCATCATATTCATAGTCATAATGCTGTGAATTAGTGACAAATCTAATTAATCTTTTACCTTCAAAAACTAATCTATTGTTTCTATAAATATTTGGTAATAATACATTTGTAGAATTATAAGTAATTGTATCTTCTCCAATTGATATTAATCTATCTTTTATAGTTGTATCATAAGATAAACTAACTCCATTCTTTAAAATAATATTACCGTTTTTATCATAACTATAAGTTTTGTTATCTTCTTTGATTAAAAATCCACGATAATCATATTCATAGGTGTGATTACCAAAAACTGAATCTGTAATTTTAGTTACTCGACCATAAACATCTGTTTCATAATTTCTTGTAATCGTTTGTTTATTTATTTTAATTACTTCTTGCTTTATGAAATTTGATAATACTTTGTTCTTTTCTTTATATTTATATGTTTTAGTTATTAAATTAGTTCCATAATCTTTTATTTCTTCTTTTTTAAGCATCGAGAAAGAATCAAATTGTTTAATTTTATCTATACTTCCGACATTATAATATAATTTTCTCATTGTAATTAAATCTAAATATTCGTTAGAAACAACTAACATTTCAATTTGCCCACAAAGAGGATTAGAAGTTTTATATTCTCCAAATATTGAATCTTCTAATAAAGTCTCATATTGTCTACCAATCATAAATTTCAAATTAGTAAAATAAGAACTTATTAATACTTCAGTTTCAAAAGTATTATCGCCAACAACTAATCTTAGATTGACTTTTTTATTGATATTATTTTCAATATTAACAACTTCATAACTAAAAACAAAATTAGTCCATTTATCATCTTCTAAAACTAAATTGGAATTAATAATTTTGTTGCCAATATTAATTATCACTTTTTTACTTAAGTGTCTATAAATACTTATATTTTTATTATTTGAATCTATAGCTTCTAATATATATTGTTTATTATGGTATCCATCTAAATATAGTTTCATTCCAATGCTACCAACATTTGATAAATTAAAATCATATATTAATTTATTCCCATCAGCTATATATGAATAATGTTTATTCTTTGGATTAAAATTAAAAATACGATCTTTATCTAAATAAGAAATTTCTTTAGTATCAAATACAATTGGTTTATTACCATCTAAAGAATTTAATGAATTATTTAGTGGATAAATTTTATAGTCTCTAGGTTCAGCATATTCACTCAATTGATATAAATTAGTAGAAGAAAAATTAACTGTTTTAATATCATCTTCTAATAATTGATTGTCAATTAAATAATCTTTAGTATATCTATAGAATTTATAAATGTCATCAATAGTAATATCTTCATTATGTGCAATTAATAAAGAAGCTAGCTTAATTTCATCAGTTATTTGTATAAGATTATTAAAATCAAAACCAAACTTTATTTCAAATAAGTCTGCTAAATCCACACATAAGCGTGGATTTATTTGTTCAAACACTTCTTTATCATCATTAATAAATAATTCATATCTAGATACATCATCGTATCCTATTCCATCATCTCTATTATAATAATTTAATGAAAAGAAATTCCATTCATAAAAATTGATTGGCTTAGAAAAAGTCAATACATCACGAGTAACACCATTAAAATCAGTAAGTTCCAAATGAAGTCTATTTTCATAAATAAATGCTGAAATCGTGCTATGATTAGAAGGATTTTCTACTTGCTTAATTGAAAATAAATAATGCTTGTCTAATCTATCATGAAAATAAGAAATCTTAAACCAAAACGAAATATTACCAACAGGAAATTTCTTTGAACTAGAATGCCTTATTCTATAAGTTAGCCCATGAGTTGTATTTATTATTGCATATCTTATTGATTCACCTTCTATAGATAAACTATCATTTTGTACGCCTTCTAATGGTGCTACTATTTCATTATGTCTAATTAAATTTAAATCAGTTTGATATACACCAATAAAACCATTTATATCTTTTAAAGCTTCTTTTAATGAATTTGGATTAGATCCAGTTGAATCATTTACATAAGAATAAGCAAAATTTAATTCTTTATTTCTAATATTTATTTTCTTACCATTGACATAATTTAATTTATCATATTTATAATTAATCGAATAATTGGTTCCTTTAAGTAATGTTAATTTACCATTAAAATCATATTCAAATTCATTATAAATATTATTAAAATTATCTTTAATTTTAATTAATTCATTAAATTCATTATAAACATATTCATAACTTCTTTTTATCTCATTATTAGTATCTAAATAATCTATTTTTGTTAATTTATTATCATTATCATAATTAAAATAATATCCATCTGAATTATTACCATAACTAATTTTAGTTAAATTATGATTAACTAAATCATATTCATTTTTATATATAGTTATATTATTTAATTTAATTTCAATTAAATTATTATAAGAATCATAAATATAATTATAATAAGTTCCATTACTTAATGTAATTTTAGAAATTCTTTTCTTATTATCATAATTATAAGTAATATTAGAACTAATATTATTTTTAGTTATTATATATTTAGATATACTACCATCATTATTATATTGATAATTAGACATTATATTTAATTTATCTGTATATTTTAAAATACGTCCATAATTATCATAACTATTATAAGTTTCTACATTATCAAAACCATCTTTAATAGATAACAAAAATCTACCATCACTACTATATGTAAATTTTTCAAATATACATTCGTTATTAAAGCCATTTACTTTAGTAGTTTGTATTAAATTAGTTTTATATGTTTTATCATATTCATTAACAATAAATACTTCATAAGGAGAATAAATATATTCAACATTACCATTTTTATCATAAGAATAACTATTAGAATTATTATTAATTGAAGTATCTTCTTGAATTAATTCAAATTCATTATACTTATAGTTACTTCCTTTTATTTTATTACCACTACTTATTAAATTATGATTATTATCATAATTATAATGAGTTACTTCTTTATAAAATAATTCTAATCCACCTAATATAATTTCATTATTTCCTATAAATCTAATAGTAATAGTTATAATATCACTACTATTAATAACAGTATCAGCTAAACTTAATAATTCAAAATTATCATTATTAGATATTTTAAAATGATCATTATTAACACCATCTACACTTAAACTAACTTCAACATAGTTATTATCATCAATATTGGATAATACTTTTCCATATATTAAAGCTAATATATTATCTAATCCAATTGTTTTAATATTAAATGTTTTAGTTAATGTCCCATTACCTATAATTTTATATATATTACCTTTTATTAATTTATTAAAAATTTGATCATCTAGATTATATTGAGTTAATGTTAAATTACCACTTTTATTAAAATTATTTAAATCATTATCATCTAATAAATTATTAATTTTCTTAGTATTTATAGATCCACTATTAAAAGTTAATAATTTATCATTATTATATTTAACTCTATTTAATATACCATCATCATTAAATTCAAAGCTTGATAAATTATTATTATCAAAGAAGCAATATGACTTTTTACCTTTATAATTAGTAATAACACTGTATCTATTAAAATAACTAATATTTATATCTTGAGAATAGTTATATGTTGCATTAATCCCTTCTTTTATAGTAATAACCCTGCTATTCTTAATTAAAAATTTAAATCTTTGACCTGATGTATCATCAATAATTTCAATAAAATTGGTATTAAAATTAAACGAAATACTATTGGTAATCGTATTTCCGTTTTTATAAATAATTTTAGAAATATATGAATTTGTATCGTAATTAATCTCTACGGAATTAAGTAAAACATTATTATGATAATAAGAAACTAAGGTAACATTACCCTTATTATCTTTATTTAATTTCATTATATCTTTATGATTATTATTAATTTTAATTAATGAATCAGATACATCAAAGCTGATTTTATCATTTGTTTTATATATAAATTCAGTAGGATAATCTTCGTTATAATTAGACCAATAAGAAAATATATTTCCTATCTTATCTTTAAATTCAAAATAAGTATCATCATTTTCAGTAACTTTACATGTTAATTTAGTATCTTTATTATAATAATTTTCATTAACTAAATAAGAATCTGTTGATCCATCTGGATTAGTAACACTTACATCACAATTTTCTCCACCATTAATATAAGAATAATAATTCAATTTAAAGCCTTTGCCAAAATCAGATTTATAAGTATTATCTCTTAGATTATATATTAATTTTAAATCTATTGGACAAAGTCCAATTGATTTAATTAAAGGAACTACAATATGAAAATTAGCATCAGCTTTATTGATATTAACATATGTATTAACTAAATCATTAATGCTTAAATTAATTTGTTTAGTAAATGATTTTAATCCGTTATTCATATCCAAATTTAGTAAAAAGAATTTAAGATTATATGCCTTGCTTCTTTTATTAAATTATAAAATTATTCGCATTCAAATTCTATAAAATTTAATATAAAGTTCGTCTTTTTTTCAACCTCTCACTTCAGATTCATGCTTTAAAATAGTTCTATAAACGGCTAAAACTAAGCAAAAAAAGTTCTATAAACGGACAAAAGTTAAAATTTTTAGATTAAAATTAGTAATTCACATAATAAAAAAACTATAATTTTTAAATAAAAACCCTGCAAAACCCCTGTGAACCCCAAAATTTTTACTTATATTCAAACAGCAAATGTTTGTTTTCTAAATTCTACAGGACTCATATTATTAAGTCCAGTTTTAATTCGAACGTTATTATAGAAATAAATATAATCACTAATTTTTAACAT
>JALEXS010000076.1 GCA_022780025.1 Mollicutes bacterium
GGTAAAGATAAATTTGTTCCTCTAGATATTTATAACGCAAAAATTAAAAAATAAGCTTTTCATAACAAATATTTTTTTAAAAATTTAGTTTAATAAGCTTTTTGCTTATGATTTTTACAAAATAGAAATTCCTAATCAATAAAAAAATATTCGACTGGGTCGAATATTTATTTATTAAATTAATTTAGTCTAAATCAAGGTCATCTAAGATATCAAATGGTGAAGAATGCGTTTGTTCTTTCTCAATATCTTCTTCTTTAATTACTCTATATCCTTCTCCAACAATTACTTTATCTTCATTAGGAGCATGAATTGTAATAGGAATATTAGTAATCAATAAACTAAATATAAGATTATCAATATCTAATAAACCATCAATATATTCAGTATCTTCACTTTCATATTCCTTATCATTAGTAAAATATAAAGTTTCCTTAATATCAAAATCCTTATCAAACTTTTTTAAACTCAATGAACTAGTAATATTTAAATTAGCTAATATATTTATTTTAAAAATATAAACTTTATTAACTTTTTCTATTTTAATTAAACCATCAATTTTATTAAATTTATTAATAATGTCATTAGAATACATTTTATTAAAAGCGTTTAAATCAAGCTTTATAGGTAATTCTAAAGGCTTATTAATATCTATAAATTCAAATTTCATTAATTACCTCATTTTAAGATTTAATTTATTTACAATTAAATTCTTAATCTTCTCATCAATTTCACTAATCTCATCATTTTTAAAAGATGCATCAGCTTTTTCTAAAGTAACACTAATAGTAATTGCATTTTCATAAATATCAATTAATTCAATATTTTTAATGAAACCACTAGTTTTCTTAATCTCTTTAATAACATTACTATAATCCATATTATTATCATTAATAAATGTATAATCTCTTGAAACACTTGGATATTTAGAGAATTCTTTAAATTTATTATTACCACTTCTCATATTTAATAATATGGATAAATTAAGTTCCATTACTAAGACATTTGCTTTTTTAAAACTATAATTAGATTTAATAGTAGGATGTAATTCACCTAAAACACCGAATAATTTATTATCTAAATAAACATAAGCTGATCTATTAGGGTGAAATTCATTAGTATTTAATATTCTTTCATAACGGACTCTAGATTCGCTAATATTAAATAATTTAAATATATTAATTAAATATCCTTTTAAATCATAAAAACTAAAATCTTTAGCATTATATAATTCTTGATTTAATTCTTTACCACATAATCCAATTGATAAATGAACTTCATTTTTCTTATTAGTTTCAATATTACTAACTTCAAATAATTTAAAATCTCTATTTTGATGAGCAAAATTATAATCTATACAATTTAATAAACTACTAAGCAAATTCCTTCTAACAATTTTATGATCTTCAGTTAAAGGATTTAAAACTTTATATGGTTCATCTTTAGTTAGATAATTGAAAATTTCATTATCTTTATCATTTATTAAAGTATAAGTTAATATTTCATCTAATCCTCTATTTAATAAATAATCTTTAATAACTTTTATTTTACTATCTTCTAATGAACGTTGCCCAATAGTAGTTTCCATTAAAGGAAGTGAAGATTTAACATTATCAAATCCTAAATAACGAATTATTTCTTCACTTAAATCAGCTTTTCCTTCAACATCAATTCTAAAAGATGGGACAGTTGCAATAAAATTGTCTTCATCTACTTTATTTATTTTGAAATATAAAGTTTCTAAAGTTGAAATAATAGTTTCTTTATCAAAGGATGTACCAAGTCTATTATTAATATAAGATATAGAGCAATTAATTTCTTTAGCTTCATGAATAACTTTATCAAAAATAATAGAATTAGATATTTCTTTAGCTTCACATAAATTTAAAACATAGTAACTAGCAATTTTTAATACTTCTAATAAATTATCTTTATTAATGCCTTTTACAAATCGTGATGAACTATCGCTACTTAATCCAAGTCTACTACTTGTTTTACGTACTTTAGTTCCATTGAAACTAGCAACTTCAAGAGCAATATTTTTACTATCAGTAGTAACTTCTACATTTTTTAAACCCATAATACCGCCGATTGCAACAGGGATATTATCACTAGTAACAACTAAATCATTACTAATTAAGTCATATTCTTTATCGTCTAAAGCTATAACTTTATTATTAATGTCATCTTTTACAATAAGTTCTTGTTTAGGTAACTTATCTAAATCATACATATGAACTGGTTGGCCAGTTAAAAGCATCACATAATTACCAATATCAACAATATTATTGATACTTCTAATTCCTTCACTTCTTAAAACTTCTTTAAGCCATTTTGGTGATTCTTTAACTTTTACATCTTTAAAAATTCTAAGAGTAAAAGCATCACAATTTGTAGTTAAACTATCAACTTTAAAATTAGTTTCATTATAATTTGCTGTTTCTTCATAAATAGGTAAAGTTAACTTTCTTTTAAATAAAGCAGCAATTTCTCTAGCAACATTAAATAAGCCATTGCAATCGCTTCTATTAGCAAGAAGTTTTAAATCTAAAATAGTATCATCAAGTCCTAAATAATTTAAAACATCTTCATTACCAACAGTAGCATCATCAGGTAATTCTTCAATTCCTTCAATTTGTTCTTTTCTTAAATATTTTTCATCAACACCTAATTCATTTAGAGCACAAAGCATTCCATAACTTTCATGTCCTAATAAGCAACCTTTTTTAATTTCACCTTTTGGTAATTTAGCACCAACTTTAGCAACTATTACTTTTAAGCCAACTCTGGCGTTAGGTGCACCACAAACGATATCTAATATTTCATCTTTTATATCAACTTTACAAATATGTAAATGATTACTTTCAGTCATTGAATCACATTTAATAATTTGTCCTATTACTAAATTAGTAGCAGAGGCTAAACGTTTAATTTCTTCTACTTCAATACCTGCAAAAGTTAATCGATCAGCAATTTCTTGATCACTTATTCCGACTAAATCAACATATTTTCTTATTTCTTTTAAAGATACTAACATAATTAATCCTCTACTTTTTTATTAAATTCTTCAATAAATCTAATATCGTTTTGATAAAATTTTCTAATATCATCGATACCATATCGAAGCATTGCAACTCTTTCAATACCAATACCAAAAGCGAAGCCACTATAAACATCAGGATCATAACCAGACATTTTTAAAACATTTGGATGAACCATTCCAGCACCTAATATTTCAATCCAGCCACTTCCTTTGCAAATATTGCAGCCTTTTCCATGGCATGAGAAACAACTAACATCAACTTCAACACTTGGTTCAGTAAATGGGAAATAACTACTTCTAAACCTAATTTTACTATCCTTAGAAAACATTTTTTTAGCAAATAATTCTAAAGTAGCTTTTAAATTACCCATATTAATATTTTTATCAATAACAAGTCCTTCGACTTGAGCAAATTGGTGAGAATGAGTCATATCATCATCATCACGACGATAAGTTTTACCAGGGCAAATAATTTTAATAGGTTGTCCTTTAGCTTTTTCCATTACATGAGCTTGAACAGCTGAAGTGTGACTTCTTAATAAAGTTTCATTATCAATATAAAGAGTATCTTGCATGTCACGAGCTGGATGATCTTTAGGAATATTTAATAATTCAAATACATAATGATCTTTATCAACTTCAGGACCTTTTTCAACTTTATATCCCATACCAATAAAAATATCTTCGATCTCATCAATAATTTTATAAAAAGGATTAGCTACTCCACTATGACTATCAATAGGAGGTAAAGTAATATCGATTTTTTCACTTTCTAGTTTTTGATTCAATTTCTTCTTCTCAAGTTCAACCATTTTATTATTAATTAATGATTCAACATAAGCTTTAGCATCATTTAATTCTTTACCAAAAGACTTCTTTTCTTCTATTGATAACTCTCTCATTTTATTTATTAAAACACTTAATTTACCTTTTTTAGATAAATATAAATTTTTAATTTCAATAAGTCTTTCTAAACCAACATCTTGTTCAATATCACTTTTAGCTTCTGATAATATTTTTTTAATTTCTTCCATATAGCCTCCTAATAAATAAAAAAGAATTAGTCTAGGAACGAATAATTATCCGCGGTACCATCCTAATTCTTCAGCACTTAATTTATTCTATTTAACGAATAGATCCGGTATTCCTACATGCTCCAAGGTGAATTCATTAAGCTATTTTGAAGATGTTTTCACTTTATCATCTCTCCCTAAACAAACATCACTTAATTACTACTTCTTTTCAACGCTCATTCATTATAACATTTTCAAATTAAATTTGTCTTAAAATATATTTAATTCATAAAATTTTCCTTAATCATATTATATATAATATAGATTAAGCGAATTTAGATGGATTCAATGTCTCTGATAATTTATTTGAATAAGTTGCAACACCAAAATAATCTAAACTTGTTAATGTTTTATCACTTGTATTTCCGCAATAAATTAAATTATCGAAATCAATATATAAAACTTTAGTTTTTTCTACTCCATCTTCAATGTATGTAAGTTTAATAGTAGAAACTTTAATAGCAGTTTTTAAATCAACGATTTCACTATTGGAAATTGTATTAAATACACCTGTTTCAAATTTAAATAATTCAATAACTCCAGTTGTGTCATTTAATGCAAATACATATTTTTCACCATTTATAAGAATATATTGATGTCCAACAAATTGATCTCCTGCATCTGCTGGAATTAGATTCTTTAATGAATCGACTAAATTTTCTTTTTTAATATCAATTCCACCACATTTTACAAATTGGGTTATTTCTTTTTGATATCCATTATCCATTAAAATAGCAAAATTCTTAGTATTATCTTTTAAATTAAGGATCTTGAATAAAGTAAATCCATGGGTACTTTCACTATTAAACTTCTCTACTTTTTCCCAATTTGAAGAAATATAGCCATAATATACATTTTTATTTGAACTAATTAAATAACTTGATTCTTCAACAGTAACTAATGAATTTTTAGCATAAATCCAACCATCTTCATTTGAATACACAAACTTATTTGTAGAATCTGAAGCTATTTTATGAGTTAAATCTATGTTATCAACTAAACTGGATTTATTTAAATCACTTACGATATATTTATCAGTATTATTTTTAATTACATGATTTATAGAATCATAATCATTATTATCGTTTAATGATATAAAATTAGAATTATAAACTAATCTTACTTTAGAATAATTTTCACTATTATAAATTTTATTACCAATTAAAGAGTCGTTTTTAAAATAAGCAACAACATTATCTTTTTCGAATAATTCAATATATTTCCAATCACTAGAATCATCAAAAATAAATAATTTACCTTGAGTAGTTTCGAATAATTTATAACTTAAAATATTTTTATCAAGAATTACTCCTTCTAAAAGTTCATTATTATATTTAATAAATGTTTTTCCTTCTATTAAATATGTATGAGTAGTTGGGTTAATATCACTAGCTTTAGCCCATGCGCCTTCATTAGTTAAAGTATAAGTTGCATCTTCACTACTATCACTATGATGAACAGTTGAAATAAATTCATTATTAGAATTAGAATCGATTAATTTTCCGTTATAATCAATAATCCAGGTTGATCCACTATTTTTATATGCTAAAACAGTTGTAGGATTACTAACATTATTAATTGTGCGATCGTTTCCATTATCTAAATAGAAATATCCTTTATTATAACGAGAATATTTTTTATTATTTTTAAGATCTTTTACTATAAAATCAAATTTAAGATTATCAATTGAATTAAATGAATTAGTATTTTTATTATAATAACCATCTTTAATTGCTTCGTTATATTTATATTCAACTTTATTAAATATAACTAATAATTTATTAAATGTACTTTCTTCATTTGTTTTTATAAGACCATTAATAAAATTACCATTTTTTAAAATTAAGTTACCATCAATAATGAGTTCACTTTCTTTTTGATAATTTGCATTTAAATCTTTTAAAGAATTATCAAGTTTTGAATAAACAAAAATATTACCATTAAGATTTAAAGTTGATTTACTATCAATATATAATTTTCCACCATTTGTTAATTTATAATTATTATTTAATGTCAATTTAGAATTTAAAACATTGATATCTAAAATATTACTAACAATTGGGAAATAGAAATTTTCAGAGCTTTGTTTATTAGAATAAATAAATTTATTAAATTCAACTTCATTATCAACAAAATTTAAAATAGTTTTATCATTATTTTTGTTAATAGATAAATAACCATTTTCATTATTATTTAAAGGTTTAATAAAATAATTTTCTTTTTCACTAGGATTACCAAAATATAAAAATTCATAATTAATTGAGCTAAATTCATCAGTTAATGTTTCTTTAGTATACATTTTAGATCCATTAAATAATTTTACATTACAATTTAAATCAGCAAAATCGTATTCATTAAATGGATTGATTCCATTATTTAACGAACTTATATAAGAATTATAACTATTTACATCATGGGTAATTAAATTAGTTTTAATAATTCCACCTTTATTAACGATTATCTCACCACTTTTAGTAGTACTACTATCAATTACTTTACCATTAATATCTAATAAACCGCCGTTTAAAATAGTAAGTTTATGACCATTTAAATCGATATTTGTATAATTTGAAATAGCAATACCATCAATAGAATCATTTCTTCCAATAGTTCCACTACTTACAAGAGTTCCTTCTATTTTTAAATCATTTTCTAATTTTAATGTATAAATAGCATTACTAATTGTATTATTACCAGCATTATAATCTCTATATTTATTTAAATTAGCGTTAATTAAAGTTCCATCTTTTTTAGATTTAGCACTAGCTAAAAATAAACTTTGTCCTTTGTTTAATTTAGTAAATTTTTCATCGCTAATAATTTTATTTTCAGGAATATCTAAATTATATATAGGATTAATAGCGTTAGTATTTTTAAATCCTTCTGATAAACTCTTATAAGTTTTATTGCCATCTTTATCGACATAATTTACAATATCTTCCATTTTTTTATTTTCAGGAAGAGTTAAATCATTATAAGGGAAATCTAAAGCATTTTTATTATCATAATTTTCGAAAATTAAATTATTAATTTTAGTATTATGAAATTGAGAACTAACAGTTAAATTAATTTTTGTATCAGTTCCAGGTTTTGTAAAATCAAATGTAAATGTTGCACCTTTAGTTTCAATCAAATTAAGTTGTTTTTTAGTATCGCTTACATATAAGGTATCTAAATTTAAATTAGATAAGGAACTCAATGAGATAGTTTCTAAAGTTGATGGAATATTAATTTCTTTTAAATTAGTAGCATCATTGAACGCAAAAAAGCATAAATCAGTAACGCCTTCTTCTAATTTTACTGAAGTAATATCTTTATATGTTTCTTCTTTAAATAACTCTTTAAAACCAATAGGTCCTAAAGCAACATTTTTCTTTTCTTTTCCAAAATATCCAGGAATTGTTAAGTTAGTAGGTATTTTTTGACCATCAGCTAAATTATTAGCTTTATTATAACTTTTCAATAAAATTTTTGATAAAGATAAATTTAAAGGTAATTGATTATTTTCTCCACCAGTCATTGACTCAATTAGTGGATAGATATCACGCTTCAAAATAGCAGTTTTTTTAGTAGAATAATCAATATCAAAATCTTTAAAATTTTCTATATTTAATTCAAATTTAAAGCCATCTAAATAGAATAAAGTAGGGTCATAATTTTCTTTATAAGCACATTGATCGATATTTCCTTCTTCATCGAATTTAGTATAAACATCATCTAAAGTTGCACTAGCATCGTTATCTTTTATTAAAACCATTGGAAGTTGTTTCATAAAATCAATTGGATTATCAACAAAAGAAGGTAAATCAAAATTACCAGTTGTATTATCATAACTTATATCATAATTAGGAATATCTAAATAATATTTAGATTCAGTGTCGCTAAAACATAAGTTTTGAAAATTAATTATTCCTAAATATTCATAATCAGTAAGCGAATTAAATACTACTCCTTTTAAAAGTTCAGAATTATAATACCAAGCATGATATTCTTGCTTATCATCGGTAATATTTAACTTTTTTCTTAAATTTTTATAGTATTCAAGAGCTTTGTTTGTAAAATCTAAATTTGGGTTTTTAGTAACCTTAAAAGAGCAACTGCTAAGTGATAAAGTAGCTATTGCTGCTAAAGGAAATATAAATAGCTTATTTTTATTCATATAAAAATTATAAAAGTTATGTGCTTTTTTATCAATGAAAAATATGTAAATTAATGAAAACTTTATAAATATAAAGAGCTAAAAAAACATTGTCAATCAATAAAAAATAAAATATGAATAAAAAACTACTAGTTTTATACTAATAAACTACAGTTTAATTACTTAATTTCTTTTGTTGCGACTATGTTAACGCCAGTATTTAAAACATTTTCAATAACAATTTGATGCATTGCGATTGGTCTAGTTAATTCAACTTTATTAATCTCTTTCAAAACATCAAAAATCATTTCTTTTGGTAATGGTTTATCAGATTTACATGGTACTACATAAATATCGATTGGATTTTTAATCTTAACTGATGTAGTAAGTACTCTTTTTGGATGAGTTAATTCATCTTTTGCGTATTGAAGACCTCTTGGACAAGAGTAATTAAAAATACCTTGATCATTTACTAAAATATGACATCCTCTTGGACAACATATACAAATCATTTCTTTTTCCATACATTAATCCTCAACTACATCGATTCTTATAGAATCTATATTTTTAAAATCTACATCTTTTAATAAAATAGTTATCATTTCGCTTGGAACCATATACATTTTATTTAATTTTTTGAGTATCTTGTCATTATCTCTAATAACTATAGTTCCTTTATTAATTATTTTATTAATTCTAAATGAGAACGTAACTTCACTTAAATTATCATCAACATCAATAAAATTAGGAAGTAAATATACAAGATTATTACCTGCAGTTGTATTGATAGTTTTTAAAACTTTATTTTCACTATTTTTAATAAAATTACTTGCGCATTTTCCTACTTTGATTGACTCTTTAGAGACTTCATCTACAAGGTCATGGACATGTAAACTATTACCAGTGATAAACAATCCTTTTATAGAAGTTTGATAATTTTGATTAATGCAAACACCTTTAGTATTTCTATATAATTTAACATTAATTTTCTTTAATAAATTAATAAAAGGATATAAGCCAACACTTAGTAATAATGCATCACATTTTATTATCTTTCTGGTATCTTCAATAATATTGAATTTTTCATCAACATCAGCAATTTCAATTGCTTCTAAATTATCTTTACCAATAATTTTTGTAACTGTATTACTTAATCTTAAAGGAATATTAAAGTCATTAAGGCATTGGACAATATTTCTATTAAGACCATTACTATAAGGCATTAATTCACTAACGCCAATTACATTAGCACCTTCTAAGCTCATTCTTCTAGCCATAATTAATCCGATGTCGCCACTACCTAAAATATAAACATTTTTTCCAACTAAAAAACCGTCTATATTTATATATTTCTGTGCTAATCCCGCAGTAAATACTCCGTTTGGACGATCACCAGGAATCATAATTTGTCCATAAGTTCTCTCATTACATCCTAAAGCACAAATAATAGCTTTCGCTTTAACTTCAGTTGCTCCGTCTTCATTTACATAAGTAACAGTAAGATCATCTTTAATATTACTTACTAAAGTATTTAATAAAAATTTAATATTTCTTTTATTAAATTCTTCAATAAATTTATAAGCATATTCTGGACCAGTTAATTCTTCTTTAAAATAATTTAAACCAAATCCATTATGAATACATTGATTCAAAATGCCACCAAGTTCATGGCTTCTTTCTATAAGTAAAATATCATTTATTCCATTATCATAGGCACTAATAGCACTAGCTAAACCAGCACTACCACCACCAATAATTATTAAATCTACAGTCTTCATCTTTATTTACCTTTTGCTTGATACTTTAAGATTGTAGTATCAACATCACTATATTTAATATCTTCAATTGACAAATTTAATTCACGAGCAAGTATTTTTATTACTTCATCTTGGCAGAACGTTCCTTGACATTTTCCAAATCCAGCTCTAATACGTTTTTTTACACCTTTTACAGTTCTTGCACCGCAATTTCTATTTATTACATCAATAATAGCACCTTCGCTAACTTGTTCACATCTACAAATGATATGTCCGTATTTCTTATCTTTTTTGATAAGTTCATTTAATTCATCAACATTATTTGCTTTTAAGTGTTTTCTAATATAAGGATTAAATTCTTTATTTATTTCTAAATGTAATTTATCTTTAACATAATTTGCAACATATTCTCCAATTGCAGGACTACTTGCAAGTCCTGGTGAAGAGATACCTGCGACATTAATAAAATTCTTATTAGTTTTACTTTCTTCAATAATAAAATCATCACTATCATTATTAGCACGTACACCAGCAAATTCTCTTATAACTTCAGTTAATGGTAAATCAGGAATTAATCTTTTTGCTTCTTGTTTTATATAATCAAAACTATTTTTATCAGTTGATGTATCACATCTATCACTAGTGACACTATTTGGACCAATAAAATAATTATTTGAAGTTGTTGGAGAGAATAGGACGCCTTTACCTAATTCTGTAGGACACATAAATAAAGTGCTATGTACAAAATTTTGGTCAAAGTGATCAAATAATATATATACGCCTTTCTTTGGAGTAATTTTAAAAGCAGGTTTTTCAATGAAATTTGTTACTAAATCACTACTAGTACCAGTACAATTTATTAATACTTTTGCATCAAAAATCTCATTATTTTTAGTAAAAACCCTGTAGAAGTCATCTATTTTTTCAATTTTTATAACTTCAGTATTTAAATTTAATTTAACTCCATTATCCATTGCGTTTTCCATAAAGCTAACACATAAATTAAATGGAGAAATAATACCTGCATCCTTACAATACAAAGCGTATTTACATTCTTTATTTAAATTTGGCTCTCTTTTATGGAGTTCATCATAATTTAAAATTTCTGCGTTAACGTTATTTTCTTTTGCTCTTTCTAATAGACTAGTCAAGGTTTTTAAATCGAATTCAGTAAATCCAATTGTTAAAGAGCCGTTTTTCTTAAATGGAACATCTAATTCTTCAGAAATTTTAGGCATCATTTTACATCCCTTAACATTAAAATAAGCCTTTTTAGTTCCTGGTAATGGATCATAACCACTGTGTACTATTCCACTATTTGCATTAGTAGTTTCTTCACCAACATCATTATGTCTTTCTAGCAATAAGAAATTGCCTTTATATTGAGAAAGAAATCTAGCAACAGAACATCCAATTACTCCACCACCAATTATTATTACATCGTACATAATTTACTTCTTAATATTAAATAACTTCAATTTCTTTAATATTAATTTCATCTCCTTTCACTAAATAAGTATGACTACCACCACATTTTGGACATGTTTTACCATTTTTAACTGTTTCAAACTCAGTTTTACAAGTTTCACAATAACTAAATGCTTTAATAGTCTCGATTTTTAATTTACAATTTTTCGTTAATTCATTTTTATTAGTTGCCCAATTCCAACAATCTAAAAGATATTCAGGAATTATAGTTGATACTTCACCAACCTCTATAGTCACACTATTAACATGTTCTACATTGTTTTCTAAGGCTACTTTTTTTACATCATCTAATATATAAAAAACTATACCTAATTCATGCATTAATCTTGTGCCTTACTTTTCTTTTTATTTTTTACATATTCTTTATGTTTTCTTTGTGATTCTTTCATTTCTGGCGTTTTCTTACCAAATTTAATTTTTATAGCACGTTTTGCAGCATAAGGAAGAATAACTTTAAATTTATCTTCACTTCTTACCATTCTACTTGCTTCAGGAAGATCACGTGTTAAATGTATTGCATCAAATTCACACTTAGTAGTACAAATACCACAACCAATACATTTATTTTCATCAACGATACTAGCTCCACATTTTAAGCATCTATTTGTCTCTTTTTTGACTTCTTCTTCAGTCATGACTTTTCTAGAATCTTTAAAAGGACTTTGTTTTAAAATGTTTGGATCAATATGAACTTTCGTTCTAGGAGTTTTATCATATTGAGGAATTTCTAAATTCTCTTTATCTAAAGTAATAAAGTCTCTTCTATTTCTACCAATAGTTAAACTTGTATTAAGTTGAACGAATCTATGTAATGAAATAGCACCTTCTTTACCTTGAGCAATTGCATTAATTGCAAAGCTTGGACCTGTATAAACATCACCACCAACGAAGATATCTTCTTCGTCAGTTTGATAAGTTAATTTATCAGCAATAGGTGTATTATTTCTATTAAATTTAACTTTAGTTCCTTTTAATAATTCTTTCCATTCGATTGATTGACCTATTGAGAAGATTACATGTTTACATTCAATAGTTATTAACTCATTTTCATCATATTTAGGTGAAAATCTCTTATTTTCATCATAAACACTTATACACTTTTTAAGAACAATACCTTTTACATTATTATTTTCATCAACTAAAACTTCTTTTGGACCCCAGCCATAATTAATAGAAACATATTCTTCGGTAGCTTCTTTTATTTCTTCATCACTAGCAGGAATTATATCTCTAGTTTCTAAAGCAAACATATTAACTTTGCCATCAGTAAGTCTTATAGATGTTCTAGAAGCATCGATAGCAACATTTCCGCCACCAATAACAACTACATCACCTTCAAGTTTTTGTACTTTTTTAGTTTGAACATCCTTTAAGAATTCAACAGCAGTAATGCATCCATTCGCGTTTTCGTTTCCAATTCCAGGAAGTCTGCCACCTTGGCAACCAATAGCAATATAAAAGCCTGTATAGCCTTCTTTTCTTAATTCTTCTATTGTTATATCTTTACCAACTTCAACATTGAATTTAAATTCAACACCCATTTCCTTTAATACATCAACTTCAGCAAATACAACATCTTTTTCTAATTTATAAGAAGGTATACCATAAGTTAACATGCCACCAGGCTGTTCATTCTTTTCAAATACAGTAGGTAAATAACCTTTTTCTGCTAAATAATAAGCGCAACTTATACCAGCAGGACCAGCACCAATAATTGCTATTTTTTGTTTCCAATGTTTTTGAACATTTGATGGAATAATTACTGGTGGAACATATCTTGTTTCTTTATTTAAGTCGAGTTCTGCAATGAATTTTTTAACTTCATCTATAGAAACTGCTTCATCTATCAAAGCTCTAGTACAAGCATCTTCACATTTTTTATTACAAATTCTTCCACATACAGCAGGTAATGGATTATCTTTTTTAATCAATGCTAAGGCTTCTTTATATCTACCTTCATGTGCCATTTTTAAATATCCTTGAACAGCAATATGTGCAGGACAATTAGCTTTACATGGGGCAGTACCAGTGTCGTAACAATTTATTCTATTTTTATCGCGATAATCTTCGTCCCATTTATCTTCACCCCAACTTAATGCATCAGGGAGTTCGTGTTTAGGGTATTGAATTTCACCATTTTTAGTACATAATTTTTGGCCTAATTTAACTGCGCCAGCAGGACAATATTCAACACATTTACCACAAGCAACACAATTTATAGGATCAACATGCGCAACATATGCACTTCTTGACATATTTGGAGTATTAAATAATTGACTAGTTCTTAAAGCATTACAAATATTAACGTTACAATTGCAAATAGCAAAAATCTTATTTTCACCATCGATATTAGTAACTTGATGAACGAATCCATTATCTTCAGCTCGTTTTAAAACTTCTAAAACTTCTTCTTTAGTTGCATAACGACCTTTGTTGGTTTCGACACAATAATCAGCCATATCACCAACACTTATACACCATTCTTCAGGATCATCTCCACATCCTTCTTTCAAAATAGAACGTCCATATCTACATGAGCAAAGTGAAAGTCCTAAATGTCCTTCATATTTATCTAGCCAATAAGAAATATGTTCAATATCAATAGATTTATTTTCTGTTGAAATAGCTTTTTCAACAGGAATAACGTGCATTCCAATACCAGCACCACCAAGTGGGACCATTGGAGTCACTTTTTCAAGTGGTAAAAAAGTCATTCTTTCAAAGAATTGAGCTAATTCAGGATGTTCATCAAGTTGCTCTTTTCTCATGTTTGTAAATTCAGCACTACCTGGAACAAACATAGGAAGAACGTATTGTTTTTCACGTTTTTCGTTTTCCCAATTATATTCTAATAGTCCAATCACGGACATTTGTTCTAATAAAGATTGTAATTTTGTATCTTCTAATTTAGTTTTCTTTTTAAGTTCCTCAAAAGTTATAGGAACTCTTACATCCATTTTAAGAGCGACATCAGCCATTTCATCAGTAACAATACAGGCTAATCCCCAATATTCAGGATCATCAGAAGTTACTTTATGACCAATACGATCAGTAATTTTTTGTCCAAGTTTTAAGATTTTCTTTCGTGGGTTTTTATCTCCTTTAAATTTAGGAGTATAAGCATTACTCATTTCTGGCATAAACTATTCCTCTGTTTTAAATCTAATTATTTCATTCGCTAAATATTCAACTAATTCAGGTACACCTTCACCTGTTTTTGCTGAAATTAAGAATATTTTTGCATTTTTATTACGCATTAAAATATTTGCTTTAGCTTTTTCTACATCAAAATCAAAATAAGGCAAAACATCAATTTTATTAATAACGACAAGGTCACAAACTTCAAACATTAAAGGATATTTTAATGGTTTATCATCACCTTCAGGAACACTTAAAATATTCATATTTTTAATACTTCCAGTATCAAATTCAGCTGGGCAAACAAGATTACCAACATTTTCTAAAATAATTAAATCGTAATTTTTATTATTTAAATTATCAATTCCTTGTTCAGTCATTGAAGCATCAAGATGGCACATTCCTCCAGTATGTAATTGAATAGAATCAATACCACTATTAGCGATAGTTCTAGCATCTACATCGCTATCAATATCAGCTTCCATAACAGCAATGTTAAATCTCTCTTTCAATCTTCCTAAAACATTAACAAGAGTGGTAGTTTTTCCACTTCCAGGACTTGACATTACATTAAGTAAATAAGTTCCTCTCTCTTTAAGTTTTTTTCTTAATAAAGCAGCATGTTCATTATTATTTTTAAATACACTTTCTTTAACTTCAATAACTCTAATTTTATCCATATTTTTCTCCATTATGATTAATATTTTAATAAATTTTAATTAATATTTAAATAGCGATAACACTTTACTTGAATAAAAATAATTAACTAAAAATAACAAATAATTAATTATTGTACTTTTTAGCCAAAAAAATTATTTTTCTATAAAATTTTTTCAATTATTAAGATTTTAAAATAATTTAAGAAATGATATACTTTTTAATAGTGAGGTATTAAAAATGAAATTAAATAATGTTGTTGTCGCTGGTGGTGGCGTACTTGGCAGTCAAATTGCATTCCAAGCTGCTTATTGTGGTTTTAATGTTACAATTTGGTTAAGAAGTGAAGGTAGTATTGGTAGAACCCAACCTAAGCTTGATAAATTAAAGGAAGATTACATTGCTTCTATTAAAAAGATGGCTTCTCCAGAAGGAAAAACCAAAGAAAATTGGTGCATGGGAATCGCTGATTTTGATTCTTTTAATGAAGAAGAATGTATTAAAAAAGTTGAAAATGCTTATAGCAATATAAAACTCGAATTAGATATGTCAAAAGCTTGTAAAGATGCTGATATTGTAATTGAGTCAATGGCTGAAAATGTTGAAGAAAAGAAAAATTTCTATAAAAAATTAGCACTTGTTTTACCTGAAAAAACAATCATCGTTACTAATTCATCAACTTTATTACCAAGTAAATTTGCTAAAGATACTGGTAGACCTAATAAATTCTTATCATTACACTTTGCTAATACTATTTGGAAAAATAATATGACTGAAGTTATGTCTCAAAGTAAAACTGAGAAAAAATATTTTGATGAAGTAATAGAATTTGCTAAAGAAATTAGAATGATTCCTCTTCCAGTTTTAAAAGAAAAATCAGGATATTTATTAAATTCAATGCTTGTCCCATTATTATTCTCTGGTATGGATTTATATGTTAATGGAATCAGTGATCCAGAAAGTATTGATAAAGCTTGGACACTTGGTACTGGTTCACCAAAAGGACCTTTCCAAATTTTAGATACTGTTGGTTTAAAAACTGCTTATAACATTGTTATGATGTATGTAAAAATTCCTTCATTCTTAGCTCCTTATAATTTTAAAGGTATGGCTAAAATGCTTAAACAATATATCGATGAAGGAAAGCTTGGTAAATCATCCGGTGAAGGATTTTACAAGTATAAATAATCGTTTAAATCTAATTTAAAACAATAAGATAAAAGGCACATCTATTAAAATTAATGTGCCTTTTTAATTCGAAACTTTGCTTGAAAAATACCTTATTTTTTTAAAAAACCTTGCTAAAGCTAATTGTTTTTTCTAAATTTGTATAATTTGAATATAAAGAAATTACAAATAAATTATTTTTTTCATCTACTTTATTTATCTTTATTTTATTAATTTTTGGAGTAAGTGTTCCATTATCTTTAACCGTTCCATTTCCATAATTATACATGTCTAAATAAGTACCACTTGTTAATCTATATGTTCCAGAAATATTATGACCTTCATATGTTATTTCAAATTTACCATTATAAGGATTTATAGCAGTTTTACTGAAGATAATTTTTTCATTTTCACTACTTATAAATTCTCCATTTAAATAAATGTCTTGAGCGTAATTTGTATATTCAATTGATTCATATTCGCTCTTATTAAAGTTTATAGAAACATTCTTTATAGCTTTATTATTTAAATGATCAAAACCAACTTCAGCTTGGAATTTTTTGACGTATGTATTTTCTCCGCTTAAAGATAACACATTATTATTTAATATAACATTAAATGTAATGTCCAAATTCTTATCATTAATCAAAGTGGCCGAGCCATCATTATTGATAATAATTTTAGATACCCAATTTGGAGAATACGATGTATCAAAATAAGATCCTGCAATATTAATAAAATCAGCATTTTCCTTTATTTCAAAAGTTTTAATAATCGATAAGTTAGAATCATTTAAAGAAGTAATTTTAATTCTTCCAACTCCTTCTTTAAGAAATTTTAGTGACAATAAAGAACCTGTTTCATTGTTTTCTAGTTTAGTAAGACTTATATAATCTGTATCTAAAACATCAACTTTAACACCTTGTTTAGTCTTACTTGGTTCTAAATTTATATTAAAATTATAGGTCTTTCCTGAATAATAATTATCAACATATTTCTCATCTTTTATTGTTATTGATTTAGCTACTGGATAGTCAATTATTACTTTAATTTTACATTCAACGTTATTATAAGAATTACCGATTGTTAAAATAGTTCCTTCTTTATTTGGATTAAACGCTTCATAAACATTATTTAATTGTCTAATATATTTTTCATCATAATTTTTTATATAAAAATTATTCTTATCTAATGATGTAGTTGGAGATAATGATAAGTTAATATCACTTATAGAGAATGTGTCGCCTGCATCTAATAATAAATCAAATCCATCAATTTTATTTGCAAAATAAATATCTTCTTTTAATAAGAAATTATTTTCGTCATTAGTAGTTTTAACTCCTTCTTTTATATCAATATTAGTTAAAATATTGCTTAATTCAGAAGCACCTTCTTTTATAGTATAAGTGTTTTTACTCTCATCAAAAATTACATCTTCAATGTTATATTCAATTTTATTCATTTCTGATGATAATAAATTTAAATTTTCATCAAGTTTTAAGTTTAATTTATATGAAAAAGCCTTATTCAAAGAACTTGATGTATAATATTCAAAATTTGTTAATGTTATATCTAATGCATCACTATAATTATTTAAATATTTGATCTCATAAGTTAATCTATTTTTAAAATCAGTTAGACTATCCTTATTTTGATTTACATAAGAGCCTTTATAAATTTCTTTAATCGTACTTGATAAAAATAAATTAGTGTTATCATTGACATTATTTATGATATCTTTCGCTTTTGAAATACTAATACCTTCTTCTTTACTATCATCAGTAATAATCTTTTGAGCATTAGCATAAGACTTTGTAGGATCTTTTTCACTAACATAAATTTTATTAAGTTGTTTAGAAGTTAAATATGTATCATAAATGTCTTTTTTATTATTAGTTAAATCTTCAACAACTTCAGTAACTTCATTTTCAAATCTATCAATTTTTATATTGGTATTTGTAATAATACCATCATTAATATTCTTTTGTTTTATTATTGAACCGATTGAATTGGCTAAATAATTTGTAGATAAATTATCAATAATATTAATCATTTCATCTTCATTTATATCAAGAGAATTAACTTTAATTTCATTTTTTAATTCGAGTTTTAAAGGCTTTTTGTTTAAAAAATCGACTTTTAAATCAAACGTTCCTTTTGTTAAGTTCTTAATATTACCTTCTATTTCATTAAAATATTTAGAAGTATTATCGTCTAAATATAGATCGTCATAATCTAATTTATCTTCATCTAACTTTATATAAAATTGATCATTAAACGGTATAAATACATCATTTAAATAATAAGTAAAATCAGATTCATTGTAATTCAATTTAATGCCTTCACTATATTTTAAAGAATATAATTTAGCTTCTTTATATGAAGAACTTACTTTATTAAAATAAACTTCAATATTGTTATATATCAAAATATTAACATTATAAATTCCTTCATTTAATGCATAAAAAGAATTTAAATCTTCGTTTAATATTGACTTTTTTGACTCATTATCAAAAGAATCATAACTTATTTTAGTTGGTCCTTCTATTTTAAAAGTGTCGCCTCTTTTTAAGATTAAATTTAAACATTCATATTGTTTATTGGAACGTTTATTAAACTTAATTTTTTTATTAGTACCTGAAAAAGTACCATAAATATAATAAAAATTATTAGAATTATTACTACATCCTGATAATAAAATTGCTAATGCTGGTAGGATAAATATTTTTCTCATATCACTTAAATATTATATATTCATCATATTTTTTTGCATTATTTTTTATTTTTAATAAAAAAATTGTTTTCTTTTATTTTATAGCATTTAAAATATACGCGAGGGAAAATATGAAGATATCAAAATACGCACTTTGCTTAGCCCCATTTCTAATTCTATCTTCTTGTGGGAAAGTAAATGATGATAATAACGAAGAAGGAACATATACAAAATTAACAAACGCAATATCTAAATTAGATAACTTTACTGCAAAAGGTACTTTAGGAATAAAAAATATTGAAAGTTCTAGTTCTAGTTCATCTTCTACTGAAGAAACTTACGAAACTAAAATAGAAATTTCTAAAGATTCTTATTATTATGAAGAAAAAAATGAATTAACTAGTGAAACTATAGTTCAAGAATCGTATTACAAAGATAAAGATGGCTATTTAAGTCAAGATCAGTTAGATTACACAACTAATAAAGTTTATACCACTTCATATAAAGCTGAATATGATAAGCAAATGAAGAATAACTTTACTAATCTTAAAGTTAAAAATTTAAAAGGAATTAAAGGACAACCAAATTGGTACGAATTATATAATTTAAATGAACTTGGTTTTTCCAGTTTTGATATATCTTATTTTTTAACAGGTTACGGTTATTTAAGTGGTGGTGAAGAAAAATTAAGCTGTTCTCAATTTGCTTTACATTTTGATGGGGAATTTTTTGATCAATTTCAAATTCTATTAGAGTATACAAGTGAAGAAAGCGAAGGATCAGTTTATGCTTATCAATATCAATTTAAACTTCAATTATCCAAATTCCAAACAACTACTCCTAGTAAAATTAAAGCATATAAAGATGATGAAAATAGTGTTAAGCTAACAGCAGCTTTAACCGAACTTCAAAGTCATAATTCCTATCAAGTAATTATTGATAATAAAACCGAAACTACTAATTATTATTACGATTTAAATAATAAAATTATTTATAGTGATTTTGTTAATTCATATACTTCTCAAAATGTCAATTTTTATGTAGCTTATAAAGAAATAAATAACAAATTAATGATGTATTATGTAAATATAGATACACATGAAGTTTTCAAAGAATTTGATTTTAATACATATTTTGGTACTTCTAATATTACATTTAATTATTTGCCTTTGATGTTTAATGGTGTAAATGGTGCTTGCTATAAATATGAAGGTAATAATAAATATAATACTTATTATCAAACATATGATTACATTTTAGCTTGTTTAATTCCAAGTGATGAAGGCGGATTAACAAGTTCTAGTAAAGATAATTTCTCTTTATATTTAGATGATAATAATAAATTTGATCATATTGAATTAACCACTACTTCATCTACAGATTCTGGATCTTTATCAAATACTATAACAACAATTAAATATGATAATTTCGATAAAGTTATAATTCCAGATTATATATTAAAATTAGGAGAATAAATTATTATGAATAAAAAAGTTTTATCATTATTTTCGTTGTGTTTATTGAGTAGTTTTATAACTTCATGTAATAAAGAAACATATACCAAAACTCAATATACAGACGGTCTTCAATTCGAACTTAACGAGAAAAAAGATGGTTATATACTAACTGAAAATTTATCTAACGAAGAAGAAATAATTATTCCTGAATTATATAAAGGAAAACCTGTAAGAGAAATTGCTGATGAAGTTTTTATTTATAGTGAAATTAAATCAGTTGAACTTCCAAAAAGTTTAAGAAAAATAGGTAAAAAAGCATTCTTTAACGCAACTGGCCTTACAAAACTTGAAATTCCAAATGGTGTTACTACTATTGAAAATGAAGCATTCTTTTTAAATACTTCATTAAAAGAAATTGATATTCCATCTTCAGTTTCTTATATAGGAGAGAATGCATTTTCTCATGAAACTTCATTAGTAAAATTTGTTGTTGATGAGAAAAATAAAACATATACTTCATTAAATAATGTTTTATATAATAAAGATTATTCAACTTTAATTAATTATCCATTAGGAAGTAAAAATACTACGTATGATATCAATAAAGCTACAAAAACGATTAGTAGTTATGCTTTTTATGGATGTTCTAATTTAACTTCTATTACAATTCCTAATAGTGTTGAAACAATTGAATATCGTGGATTAGCAGCTTTAAGTTCTCTAACTACTATAACAATAGATTTAGATGAAAGTAATTTAAAAACAATTGGTGAATATGCTTTCAGTGAAAATTCTTCTTTAACAAGTTTTAAACTTCCAAATAAAGTTGAAGCTCTTGGTGAATATGCTTTTTATAAAGATCGTTCTTTAACTTCTTTTTCGTTTAATAATAATGAAAATATTAAAGAGATACCTAGATGTTTGTTCCATTCTTGTGCTGGTCTTACTACTCTTATTTTACCTAGCAATTTAACATCGATAGGTGATAAAGTATTTTATTCTTGTTCACAACTTAAAAAATTAAGTATTCCTACTACTGTAACTAATATAGGAAGTTATGCTTTTTATGGAAATCATTCAATAACTAGCATTGAAATTCCTGAATCAATTAAAACTATTAAAGAAGGCTGCTTTTCAAGTTGTATTTCATTATCTAAATTTAATTTTCATAAAAATTTAGAAGTAATCGAAGACAAAGCTTTCTTAGGATGTTCTGCTTTTACTTCTTTAGACTTATCTAAAACAAAAATTAATAGTATAGGTGCTAGTGCTTTTTATGGATTAACATCAATAACATCAATAGAATTTCCAACAACTTTAAAAAATATTGGTGAAAAGGGATTTGATGGTGGTACTATTGCTAAAATAAAAAATTTAGAATTACCTGAAGGATTAGAAACTATTGGTGCATATGCATTCAATAATTATCAAGTCCTTAATAGTGTTTATCTTCCAAAAACTATAAAAACTATAGGTGATTATATCTTTTTATCAGCTGGTTTTGATCAAAAATTAAGTTTTAAAATATATACTCCTTTATCAGAAATGCCAACTGGAGTTAGCAAAAATTGGGTTAGACCAGAAATTTTAGAAAGAGTTCAATTTAACACTACTTTAGATCAATATCATACTTTAATAGGATAATATATGAAAGCTAAGTTTATTTTAACGACATTAATACTTTGCAATTTTAGCTTAGTCAGTTGTAATAATACTCCAAGTCAAAAATATTCTATTTCAATTGACAATACTTATTTAGGAATTAATGAATATTTACAAATCCATGTTTTTATCAATAACAATGAAATAACAAATTATAATCTTTTTACTTTTGAAAGTTCAAATAGTGATATTGCTACAGTTTCAAAAGCAGGCATTATAAAAGGGATTAGCTTAGGAAATGTAACTATCAAAGTTTTCTTAAAAGGTACTAATAAAGAATTAAGTACATTAGATTTAACTGTTGGCGAATCATTAAACGTTCAACAAGTTTTTAATCGTTTTAAAAAAGCTAATAATTACACAATTTCTTATGAAGGAAGTCTTATTTTAGATGAAAAAATTGAATTTAAAAACATCGAGAAAATAACAAAAAATAATTATTATTTTTCTACAAATTCTGAAAAAATATTCAGAAACTACGGGGTTTCTACTTCAAATTCAACAGTTTTTGAATATACAATTAAAGATAGTAAAATTGTAAATCCGACATATAATCGTAGAGATTTTACAACTTTAAATAAGTTTATTTATACATTCCAAGAAAGTGGAAATTATTATGATAATTTAGCATTAACAAAAGACAACAAATATAATCTAACTAATACAAAAGATACAGATTTATTTAATAAATTATTATTTCAAAACATTTTGGAAGATAAGCAATCTTTAATTCAATTTATGTTAAATAATTCTTCATCAACTATATCATTAGAAATTTTGAATAGCGAGGAATTTAATCTATCTATTAGTTTCAATGATTCTAATTATGTTACAATGAAATTTCATAATTTAAATAATACATCTATTGACGAATTTAAAACATTTAATTATCAAGATATAAATTATTCTGATCCATATCAAGATATTCAAAATATAGATAATTATATATCTAATTATAACTATTCTTATGATTTAGGTGGGACAGTTACATCAGATAATAAAAACATTCAAATAGGAACTATCAATTATACTTCTAATTATATTTACTATAATTATTCAGATGAATATCTAACTAAATTAAGAAAAGAAAATAAAGATAGTTATCGACACGGTTTTATTAACTTAAAGGATGGTGTATATAAATTCAATATAGATGATTCTGATAATATTAAAATATTAGATAAGTATATTACTGATAATAATGATACATTCAATAAATATTATGATTTTATTTTAACGCCAACATATGTCTATAATTATCTAAAAAATTTAAATAAATTATATTCATTTATTAATTATGATAGCGGTATGCTCACTTCTTTTAATGAATATTGTTCCTTATCTAAAGAAGCAATTACATTAGCTAGTGAAATTAATACTGAAGCTAGTGATTATAGTGTTGAATCTCTTGGTATTGCTTTTGGAATAAATTATTCAGGTGAAGAAATAAAAATAGCTTATTCACCATTAGTTAGTTTTAATGGAATAGCAATTCCTTCAAAATATAAAACTTATTATAATTTTAATAAATCTAACGTCGAAACACTCGATACTTATTTAAATTCAGTAAAATAAAAACTAGAAATTATAACGATTTCCTCTTTAGAAGTTGTTATATTTCTAGTTTTTTAATTAATTATTTTTTAACTATTTCGCTAACACTAGACACGATAGAAGCTAAATTTGTAAGATCGCTAGGAATAATTAATTTAGTAGCTTGTCCTTCAGCTACTTTTCCTAAAGCTTCATAAGATTTTAGTTTTAATACAGCTTCATCTACTCCTGCTCTTTTTAAAGCTTCTAAACCTTGAGCTTCAGCTTCACGAACTTTAATAATACCTTGTGCTTCTGCTTCTTTTACAGCGACGATTGCAGCAGCATCACCTTCAGCATTTTTAATTTTCTTTTGCTTTTCAGCTTCAGCATTTAAAATGGCACTTTCTTTATTACCTTCAGCGATTAAAATGGCACTTTGCTTTTCACCTTCAGCTAATAAGATTTTTTCTCTTTTTTCTCTTTCAGCACGCATTTGACGTTCCATTGCATCGCGGATATCTTTAGGAGGTAAAATATTTTTTAACTCAACACGATTAACTTTAATTCCCCAAGGATCAGTTGCTTCGTCTAAAATAGCTCTCATTTTAACGTTTATAACATCTCTACTTGTTAAAGTTTCATCTAAATCTAATTCGCCAATAATGTTTCTTAATGTTGTTGAACTTAAAAATTCAATAGCACTAATAGGATTTTCTACTCCATAAGCATATAATTTTGGATCTGTAACTTGATAAAATACGATAGTATCGATTTGCATAGTTACATTATCTTTTGTAATAACAGGTTGTGGATCAAAATCTTTAACTTGTTCTTTTAATGAAACAACTTCAGCTACTCTATCAATAAAAGGAATAAGCATATGTACGCCAACACCCCAAGTTTTGACATAGCCACCAAATCTTTCAATAATATATTTATTAGTTTGTTTAACAATTCTAATGTTAGAAATAATAACTAATAAAATAATAAATAAAAATACACCAAATACGATTAAGATAATTGCCCATGGCTCCATACTTTTTTTCCTCCTTATTTTAATCTATTTTCTTAACAATAATTTTATTACCGTTAATTGCAACAATTTTTATAACTTCACCTTCATTAATTTCTATTGTTGGTTCAGATGACACTGCAGTCCAAGTTACACCATTAATTATAATCTCACCGTTATTTAATTCCGAGATTTTTTTAACTACTTTTGCTTTTTTTCCAATTAATTCTTCGATATTAGATTTTGTCTCTTTTCTAGTCAACAATTTTGCTGTGAGAGGTCTTAAGCATAATAATAAAAGTGCACTTATTAAAACGAAAGCAATTATTTCACCCCAATATGGAATTCCAGGTATCCAAGATAAGATAAAAGCTATAAATGCAGCACCTGCAAACCATACAGACACTAATTCGACAGTTAAAATCTCAACTAAAATAGCAATGATAAAGATTCCTAGCCAAACAAAAATCATATAATTTTCAACTGTCCAAGTGCTAGTTAATAAACTTATCATATTATATAACCTCCTTATCTAGATCAATTATAATAATGTCGTTTTTTTCATCATATGTTGTAGTGAATTTTTTATCATTAATATTAAAATGATAATTTTCAAGCAAGTCACTAATTAATCCTTTATTTGTAATTCTACCATAGGACTTATTTATACTTATTTTATAAACAGTGCCTTCATCGACAGCCCCAATATCAACAGTTTCATTACTAAGTGGTTGCACCACTATCTTTTTAAGATTACTATCAACGCCAATTCTAACATAATTGGATTTGAAATATTGAAGTAATGCCATATTAAAAGTTATGCAATTGTTTTGAAAGGATGCAAATCCTAATTTATTTTTATGATTTAACCATTCAATTTTCATTTTTTTATTCTCCTATTAATAATCTACTATATACATTTTATTTTGTCTATTATTTTTAATTATTTTTTATTATTTTTAAATATTTTTAATTTTTTATTATTTTTCTCTATTATTTTTATTTTAAATATAATAAAATAGGTTTAAGGAGATACATATGACACCTGGAAGCAAATTAAAAGAAAAAAGAATATTAATGGGTTTTTCAATTAAAGATTTAAGTGGAAAAACTGGTATATCAGAATCTTTATTAGAAAATTATGAGGAAGATTTAGTTGAAATTAAAAACGAAGATTTAATAAAAATTGCTAAAGCTCTTAATGTTAATATTGCCGAATTATTTAATAATACTTCATCTAGTTCAGATAAAAATAATATTGATGAAGCATTTAACAAAATCATGAAAATTTCAGATAAACGTAAAACTAATACGATTCTTTTTGGTGGAGCTGCATTTTCATTTGTTGCTATAATTGAATTAATTGTTTCAAATGTAATTTTAACCATTTCTCAAAAGAACTTTATTGAAAATAGTCCATCACAAGAAGCTATAAATAATTTCAATAGTTTTATATTAATACCAAAAATAGTATTTAATGTTGTTGGTGCATTTATCTTAATTTTAGGAATAGTTTTATTAATTGTTGGCACTAATAAAAGAAAAAAAGATAAACAAAAATAATATAAACAATTTAAGCTAATAAAAAGTTCCGCCTAAGGGGAACTTTTAATTTTCATTATTCTAATTAGTGAAGTCTGATATCGAAATGATTTTCGTATAATTGACAATTATTTATATCGATTTTTAAGCGAATTTTTTCACCTTTTTTGTAATCTTTATCACTTAAAACATATAATGTATCGTGAATTGTTTCGCATTTAATGAATTTCTTATTACCATAATCTGCTTCATCAAGTACCACTGCTTCAAGATCATTTTCATCATTAGAAATAGTATATGCATCGTGATTTACTTCGATTCTATAAATACTATTAAATGTCTTAGCTTGTAAAGCTTGGATCATCTTATTCTCAATAGATTCATTACATTTGAAATAGAATCCATTATACATAAAGAATCCTTGGCGTTCTGAGAATTCAACTTTACCTTGAAGTTTATTGAATTCTTCTAAAACTGAAATATTAGTTTTTTCCTTGAGTTCTGCAAGGTTTTTCTCTTTAAAAACGTTAAATTCAGTTAAAGCATCATGTTTAAGTTCTTTAGATTCGTTTAATAAAGCTTTATCGTGATTATTGATAACTTTCTTAAATTCTTCTAAGTATGACTTAATTGCATGTATTTTTTCTTCAAAAGGAACAGAAATGATTTTTGCTTTTTCATCTAATTTTGCTTTTTCTTCGTTTGATAAACCAAGTAATCTATTTTTATTCTCATTGAATTTTGCCATGCCTTCTTGATAATCTTTTGTAGCCTTAGCAATTTCTTCTTTTGCTTTATTTTTTACTTTAACTTTACCATCTTTTCCAAGTTCACCTTTTTGTAATTGGAAAGCTTCTTCAGCTTTTATAATTGACAATTTTTCCTTATATTCTTTTTTAAGTATCTTAGGAATTTCAGGGTTAATTTTTAATTCATTTAAAGCATCATTTTGTTCTTTAATGATATTTTCAACTTGCTTATTGCAATTACTAATAATAAATTTTTCATATGTCTTCTTAGAAGATTTTAATGTAGCTTGACTTGTAAAACCAACAAGAATGCTATCACGTTCTTCTAATGGTTTTACTATTTCTTTACCATTAATACACATTTCGATTCTAGCAAAATCGATTGCAATTTTAACTTTATCACCAACTTTATATTCTTTATCACTATAAGCAAAGAAAATACGATCATTAATTCTAAGATGGATTAATTTTTGTTCATTAATTTCTTCTATTAAAGCAACTTCAGCTTCGATATCACCATCAAAAGTAATAGCATCGCAAGGTAATAACATTTCTATATTATTAGCATTATCAACTCTAATAGCCTTAGGTAAAGCAATCTTATTGCCTAATAAATCTAAAACATCATCTTCTACACATACATCAAATAAATTAACTTTAGGTAATCTAGGTGCGATTGACTCTTCTGTTTCTTTATCAAAGAAATGTAAATGATCAATATCGATAGCAGCAGCGATAACATCACCTTGACTTAATTCTAATTTATTACTAAATGATTTAATAATAATTCTAGTATTAGATTCATCATATCCATTACCTTCCATATCTAAATCACCATAAACTAAAGTTTCACTACCTAAATCTTCAAAATGAGATACTTTAACTTTAATAATATTGTTACTCTTTTTAACTATTTCAGGATCAATAGAAATATGTTCACATCTAACACCTAAAATAACATCTTTATCGCCATTAAAATAATTAGGTTTTACTTTTAATAAAGAATTGAAAGGAATAGTTAATTTATCATCGCAATCTTTGAAATTAATATTAACATTATCTTTTTCTTTTAATAATGAAACATTAAAGAAATTCATTTGAGGAGTGCCAATAAATCCAGCAACGAATTTATTTTCAGGATAATTATATAAATTTTTAGGAGTATCGATTTGTTGAACTCTACCTAATTTCATAACAACAATTCTACTACCCATAGTCATAGCTTCAACTTGATCATGAGTAACATAAATAAATGTTGTACCTAATTCTTTATGAATCTTAGAGATTTCACTTCTCATTTGAGTTCTTAATTTAGCATCAAGGTTACTTAATGGTTCATCAAGTAAGAATACTTTAGGATTTCTTAAAATAGCTCTACCTAAAGCAACACGTTGTCTTTGACCACCACTCATTGCCTTTGGTTTACGATCTAAATAATCGCTAATACCAAGTATTTTAGCAGCCCATAATATTTTTTCATGAATTTCAGCATCTGGAACATGTCTTAATTTTAATCCAAAAGCCATATTATCATAAACAGTCATATGAGGATAAAGAGCATAGTTTTGGAAAACCATTGCGATATCTCTATCTTTAGGTTCAATATCATTAACTAATGTATCCCCAATAAATAATTCACCAGCAGAAATATCTTCAAGTCCTGCTATCATTCTTAAAGTAGTTGATTTACCACATCCACTAGGTCCAACAAAGACAATAAATTCTTTATCTTTGATCTCCATATTAAAATCACTAACTGCTTTAGTTCCATTTGGATAGACCTTATACAAATGTTTTAAACTTAAATTTGCCATATAAACACTCCTATTTATAAATTAAAATTGATTTTGAAGGCATTTTAACCTTATTTTTATCAAATTTTATATTTTTATTATTATCAACAACTAATGAATACTTATCTAAATTAGTTAAATTTAACTTAGATAAATCATATTCAACATCGTTATCATTAAAATTCATAACAATTACATTTCTTTCGTTTTGATAAATCTTTTCAAAAGCTAAAACATAATTATCATTAAATTCAATTAAATTAAATTTCCCTTTTCTTATCGCATTACTAGAATTACGAATATAATTTATTTTCTTAATATAATTAAGAATAGAATTTGAATCTTTCTTTTGCTTAATTACTGATCCATAAATATTATCACTAGCATTAGCACCATTAGGATCTATACAATTAGTTTTATCACCCCAATCCATATGACATCTAACATTTTCATCAGTTGGATTAACTCCAAATAAACCAATTTCATCACCATAATAAGTAAATGTAGTACCAGTAGAAAGTTGCATTAAAGCATGACCAAATTTAGTATTTTTATTACTTCTTTTAGATTGTAATATATTAGCTGCTCTAGCATTATCGTGATTAGTAATAAAAGGTGCAGGAATATTATCCCCAGCTTGTCCTATTAAATAATTATTAGTATTAATAAAAGATTTACCATCATTATTTACAATTTCGTAAACAAATTCATCACCTAAAACTTTACTATCATAATAACTAAAGAAACTATCAATACCACTTTGATACATTCTAGTAATACTTCCACCATTAGTCCAGGCTTCACCAACAATATATGAATCTTTATTAATAGATTTGCAATAATCATTAAACCATCTTAAAAATTCAATATTTTTCTCTTCATTACCAGCAAAATACCAAGTAGTAGCATCAAGTCTAAATCCATCAATTCCTATATCAAAATAAAATTTAACTATATTTTTAATTTCTTCTTTGACATAGTCACTATCTAAATTTAAATCAGGCATATCACTTCCAAAATTAGCTTCATAATAAACCCCAGCATATCCATAATTGTGAATATCATCTTTTGTCATAGAAAAATTATAATATTCACTATATTTATTAGATTTATCACCATTTTTAAAAGCATTAACACCATCTAAAAACCATTTATTTTTATTACTACTATGATTAATAACTAAATCTATAATAATATTAATATCTTTTTCATGAGCTTTATTAACTAAACTCTTTAAATCATCAATATTACCAAATTGAGGATTAATTTTATAATAATCAACAACATCATAACCATGATATGTTGTAGTTTCATTAATAGGAGTTAACCAAATACCATTAAATCCCATATCAGAAATATAATCTAATTTATTTTCAATTCCTTTAAGATCCCCGATATAATCATTATTACTATCAGCATAACTTCTAGGAAATATCTCGTAATAAGTACGATATTTATCTTCTTTAGCTAATTTAGTATCAAAAAGATTATCTTTATTATTACAAGATACTAAACTAAATAACGTAATTAATAAGAAAGAGATACTTTTTTTCATAATTAGCCTTTAACAGATCCACCAGTAATACCTTCAACGTAATATCTTTGTAATAAGAAGAATAAAACCATAATTGGTATTGAAGTAAATACTGCTCCACTACAGAATCTAGTGAAGAATTTAGAAATATTTTGACCATTATTACCAGTTAACCAGTTTTGTAAACCAACAGCAACAGTCCAACTAGATTGCTTAGTACCTAAAATATAGCTACTAAGCATAAAGTCACCCCAAGGAGCAACAAATGTAATTAAAATTGTATAAATTACGATTGGTTTAGATAAAGGTAAAATAATCTTCCAGAAAATAGTATTACGATTAGCACCATCAATCATAGCAGCTTCATCTAAACTCTTTGGAATAGTATCAAAAAATCCTTTAACAATATAATATTGAGTAGCACTACCTGCAATATAAACTAAAATTAAAGCTAAAGGTCCACCAAAATTTGGAGCATCATTACCAATAAGTCCTAATTGTTTTATAACAAAATATATTGCAATCATGCTTAAAAATCCAGGGAACATACCAATAATTAATATAAGTTTCATTATTCCTTTTCTTGCTTTAAATCTCATTCTTGATAAACAATAAGAAGTCATTAAAACAAAAATAGTTTGGAATATACAACTTACTAAAGCAATTACTAAAGTAGTAAGATACCATCTCATAAATGGATATTGACCTGAAAAATCAAACAAAGCTTTATAATTATCTAAAGTCCATTTTTGAGGAATCATATAACCAACAACGTGAGTTGATTCACCTCTAAAGCTTTGTAAAAGTAAATAAACAAATGGAAAAATCCAAATAATAGAAATTATTACTAATATAATATAGATAAATGTATTAGAAATAATTCTTCTTGCTTTCATTGAGGAAGTCTTACGTGTATTTAAATTATTCATTATTGGAAATCCTCCTCATTTTTAACAGCATTACTCTTTGAATAGAAAATCATAGAGATAACAGCAACAATAATAAATACGACAATACCAATTGCACTTGCCATCTTATAATTATTTTCATTAACAGTTAATTTATAAAGCCAAGTAATTAATAAATCAGTATCGCCACCAATTAATTTATCACTATTAACAGGAACTCCACCAGTTAATAAGAAGATAACATTGAAGTTATTAATATTACCAATAAATTGAGAAATTAAATAAGGTCCCATAACAAACATCATATAAGGTAAAGTAATTTTCATATACATTTTGAAAGGACCAGCTCCATCAATACGAGCAGATTCATATAAATCATTAGGTATATTCATTAAAATACCAGTACATGATAAAACAGTATAAGGTACACCAACCCAAATATTAATGATAATAACGAATATTCTTGCCCATACTGTATTCATAGCATAAACAAGTTTAGGTAATCCCATAAGTTCTAACATATGGTTAACAATACCACCACTAGAGAACATTTGAGAAATAAGTAATAAAGAAACGAATTGAGGAACTGCAATAGTTGTAACTAAAATAGTTCTCCAGAATTTCTTAAATTTAATACCTTTTTTATTAATAACTAAAGCTAAAATCATTCCTAAGAAATAATTAGAGAAAGTAGCAAAAAATGCCCAAACTAAAGTCCAAAGTAAAGCATCTTTAAATGTATAAGCAAATTTTGCGTTCTCACCAAGAACATTTTTACCAAGTAAAATATCAAAATTGCTTAAACCACTCCAAGTGAATAAATGTTCAGGAGGTAAATGTCCTTTATCCCAATTAGTAAAAGCAATAAATATCATAAAAATTAAAGGAATAATTGTAAAAGTTACTAATCCAAGCATTGGAATAGCTAATAAAGTTTTATGATATTCACGATCAGCTAAAGACTTAAAAACATCTTTAGTAGTTTCGATTTTTCCACCGACATTACTGATTTGTTGTAATTTATAGCTACTTTTAATATTTTGATAATAAGTATATATAAATCCTAATATAACAACTAAACAAACAGTACCATAAAGTAAAATAAGTAAGGAATTATCACCTTTTACATAAATGTAGCTTTGTGTCGCTTCATCCCACACTTCATGTGGTAATTCTGTACCTAAAGAACCAAATTTAGATAAATATTTCCGACCCCAAAAGCCCATAAAAAGGCCAAATATTATTTCAAATAAGAAAAAAAGTATACCTTTAAGAAATTCCTTTCTAGTAAAAAGACCAAAACCCATAAATATGAAAGATAATCTAGTTTTCAAGTCTCCATAAACTAAAGCATCTTTAATTTCTATAAAAGGTTTCGATACTTTTTTTCCTATCTTTACAAATTTTGATGGAATTGATTTAAAAAATGATAGAGTTTTCTTCGGTATACTAACAAAAAAATTTCTTGTCTTAAACAAGAATCTCCTTGGCTTAGATAAGCCCAAATAAGCATAACTATCCATAAATTCTCCTAAAATTGCTTACCCCAATTAAGGGGTAAGCATTAAAGTTACTTAAATTATTTAGCGATTGTAGTAATATCAGTAACTAATTGATCTAATTTTGTTTGTAAATTAGCAGCAGTAATTTCTTTCTTATAGCAAGCTGCAGCACCAAAGTTTTGAACTGCTGTCCAGAATGTTGATGGAACGTTAATTTGTGGATCGCCTGCTTTAGCAACTTGAGCAGCTAAACCAGCAATAGCTTTATTAGCTTTAACATCAGCAGAATTACTTAAATTAATGTTACTTGGACCCATATTAAGTTTTTCAAATCTAACTTTTTGAGCAGCTTCATCACTGATAAATTTAGCAAATTGTAATGCTAATGCAGTGTTTTTAGATTGCTTATTAACACCAACCATTTTACCACCAATAAATGATCTCATTCTGGATGTAGCATCACCTTTTGTCATTAATGGCAAATATGTACAATTTGTTTTATCTGCACCCCATGCTGTAGAAATTTCTGCATATTTCCAAGTTCCTACAACAACAGCACCGATTTCACTAGTTTTTGCAGTAATGTAATCATTTAAGACAACTGACTTATCGCCACTTGATCCACCATCAGCATATTGGAAGCCTTCTAAATTAGCTAAATTAACAAAGAAATTACCAGCTTTTAATCCTTTTTCTCCGTTATAATCACATTTAATTTCAGTTTCTTTACCTTTATCATCATAAGTGACTTCGTATTTTGCACCATAGCCAGAGAAAATACCATATCCGTACCAGGAATCGCCAACAGGAACTACGAATTTCTTACCTTTAGCAGCACATTGAGCAGCTACTTCTTCAAATGAAGTTGTTTCATCATATTTTGTGACAACATCACTATTATAATATAAGAAATATCCGTTATCAGCAGTGATTGGGAAAGCATAAAGTTTATCACCTTTTTTAGCTGCATTAACCATACCTTCTAAGTTTGTAGTTTCGACAAATGTTTTATAATCGCCACCTAATTCAGCTAAACCACCAACTTTAATTAAATTATATAATTGGTCATTAGCAAAACTATAAACATCTGCTCCGCCTTCAACGTCTTTTGAAAGAGTGCCATAAGCATCACCTTCACCACAAGCACCAATTTTAATATTTAAGTCCTTGTACTTTGCATCAGTTGCTTTAAAATCTTCGACGAATTTCTTATAAATCTCAGTATGTTCAACTGGGCACCAAACAGTAAGATCTACTTTTTCACCACCACAAGAAGCTAAGCCAGCTACAGTTAATACGCCTGCTGCTAAAACTCCTAACATTTTAACTTTTTTCATATTGTTTAACCTCCTAAAATAATCAAAAGTTTTGTATTACTAACTCCTAAAGAGTTTAATAAATAATTTTATTTAATATAAACTATGCTACAATAATTCAATCGGAGAACTCTATGAGACTTAAATTATTTAAAATCAGTTCACTTACATTACTCTCACTTGAGATAATTATTGACATCATTCTTACTATTTTTATTTTTCTTAATCAAGGTTATAAGGATATCTTAATAACATTTATTTTAATTATGATTTTTGTTTTAAATCTAATTTTCTTTATCGGTGATATTAAATCTATTCATAATAATGATTATTTTTTTCAACCATTAGTTTTTAATAATAATGGTTCTACTAATAAGAAATTTATTACTATTTTAATTTTCCAAGGTTCGATTGGTTTAATATTATTAGGTATAAGTATTTATTTTCTCGTTATGAGTAATTTAAATTTATTTCTATTATTATTAACTTCTTCTATCTTTATATTATTTAAAATAATAATTTTTATAGTTTATATTTATAATTCAAAGAACAATTTTTATTAATTTCTAGTTAATTTTTAATATCTTTTATATTTATCGTTTAATTGAACTAACATTTTTTCTAATTCAGGTTTATGACGATCGAATATTTCTTTATTAACTTTATAACTCCAATTATCGGTAGATAAGGTTGATGGTAAATTCATTCTTCCTTCTTTTCCGGTTCCTAATAAATCTTGAACAGGAACCATTGAAGCTATAGCATTATTTGCAAAATCTAATTCTATTACCTTTAATGTTAACTCATAATTTGATAAATTTCTATTGAAATCAATATTGAAGTATTGACATTCACTTTCCATGATATCTAAGAATAATTCTTTTTTACTAGGATTTAACTCATCTATAAATTGACGAGTAGTTTCACTATCATGAGTTGATGTATAAGAGAAATAATGTTCATTATAGTTTCGAGGTCTCCATGTATCATTAATATCTTGATTTAATAAACCTTGAGTAATGATCTTCATTCCAGGATAGCCACAATCTTTCAAAAATCTCTCGAAGTCATCATCCATAAAGCCTAAGTCTTCAGCGATAATTGGTAAGTGAGTTTTATCTTTAAATAAATCAAATCCTGGTCCTTTAATCCATTTACCGTTTTTAGCTGTTTTATCACCATATGGAATGGAATAATAACCACTAAATCCTCTAAAATGATCAATTCTAATTAAGTCATATAACTTTAATGCGTTATTAATTCGATCATTCCACCATTTATAACCAGTAGATTTTAAATATTCCCAGTTATATAAAGGATTTCCCCAAAGTTGCCCATCAGCACTGAAGCAATCTGGTGGACATCCTGCGACTCTTGTAGGATTATGATGTTCATCAAATTGGAACATTTCAGGATATTTATAACATTCAACGCTATCGTAAGCTAAGTAAATTGGAATATCTCCCATAATCTTTACACCTTTATCGTTAGCGTATTTCTTTAATTTATAATATTGATTAAGGAATTCGAATTGAGTCCACATATAGAAATCATATAATTTCTTGTTATTATTAATGACTTCATCTTCTATTTCCTTAGAATAATTTCTTAAATCATCATTCCAGTTGTACCATGGTTGATAATTATTTAATTCTTTTAAGACCATAAAGAATGCAAAATCTCTAGCATTTTTATTAGTATCTAAAAAGTTTAAAAATTCTTTATTATATTTAAAATTATTAAAGGCTTTTTTTAAAATAACTATTCTATTATTAAATATTTTTTCATAATTTACTTTTTCTTCATTATTACCAAAATCAACATTGTTATAGTCTTCAAGTTTTAATAAACCTTGCTCTTTTAAAGTATCAAGATCTATAAAATAATAATTAAATCCATAATTTGATGGAGATTGATAAGGACTATCGCCATAACTAGTTAAATTTAAAGGTAAAATTTGCCAAATTGAAATATGGGAATTATTTAGAAAATCAACGAAATCATAAGCTTCTTTTCCAAAGGTTCCAATACCATATTTATTAGGTAAACTTGAAATGTGCATTAATATACCACTAGTTCTTTTCATAATACTCTCTTTCTGTAAGCGCTTTCATTTTAATAATAATGTAAAGCCTTGTCAAGCATTAAAATTCAAAAAAATGTTGATATAATCGTTACATTTTAACTTTGCTGTTAAATCTTTGCAAAAATTATATATTAATATACATTAAATCTAAATTATATCGACACAATCATAATTATTTACATTTTTAAATGCATTTTAAATAAAATAGAAGACATCGATTATTTTAAATTTGTTTGCTTAATATTTAACTAATTATTTAGTAAATTTGCTATAAAAGTTTAAAATTTCACTTTTTCTCATATAAAAGTGATTAATAAAAATAATGATTCTATCGATTATAATTAAATTTGTTGTAAATTTTAGATTAAAAATCGAAATTTTTTGTGTTTATTCTATTATATTTTTTATTTAAATTATAAAATTTTTCAATAATTTTTGGTGAAATATCACTATTTAAAAATCTATAAGTCCAGTTATCATTAGAAAAAATACCTGGAATATTCATTCTTGAAACACTACCTTGATTTAATATATCTTGCATTGTAATGGTAGTATATTTTGCTTTACTACTTAAAAGTAATTCAATAATTTTTAAATGTAAATAAGAATTAGATGCTTCTTTTTCGATAAATTCTACATTTAATAAAGAACATTCATTTTTAACTTTTGAAATGACTTCAAGTTTTTCTTCTTCATTTAAGCTTTCGATTCTTCCTCTTAAAGAATTATTGTCATGATTTCCAATATAAGCTAAAGAATCTTCTTTTAAATTTGATGGATAAAATCTTTCATATATTTTTTTATTTTTAAAAATAGGTAATAAAATAGTTTTTAAAGTTGGATAACCCGTTTCTTTAACAAATTTTTCAACATCTTTTGAATAAACACCTAAATCACTAGCAAATATATTCTTATCATTTATATCTTCAAAAAGTTCCATTCCAGGCCCATAGTAAAACGATCCTTCTTTATTACTTTTTGCTCTATAAGGAATGCCATAAACTTGGTAAAATCCTGAAAAATGGTTAATTTTAACCATATCAAATAATTCTAAAGCTTGATTAATACGAGATTTCCGCCATTTGTAATGAGTATTTTTCATATAAGCCCAATCATAAAGTGGTTCACCCCATCTTTGTCCAGTTTTTGAGAATTCATCAGGTGGAAAGCCAGCAACAACATTCATTAAATTATATTTATTTAAATTAAATATTTCGCTATATCCATATAAAGAAGCACTATCAAAATCTAAAAAATGTGAGATTTCACCGATGATTTTGATATTTTTACTTTTTGCATATTCATGAAGATTATTCCATTGTTTAAGAAAAATAAATTGAATAAAGTAATAATAATTATATCGATCGTTATAATTATTAATTACATCTTCTTCGACTTCTTTTGAATAATATCGATCTTCAAGTTTAAAATCATACCATGCTTTAAAATTATTTTTTTCTTTTAAAGTCATATAAATAGCATATTTTTTATAAAGATCATTATTTTTAAAACGTATAAAATCATAATTATTCTTATTAAATCTTTTATAAGCTTTTGATAATAATTTATTAGAATTATCAAATACTTTTTTATAATCTACTTTTCTAGCATCTTTAAAGAAAGTTATACCTTGTAAATCTCTACTATTTAATAATCCATCTTTAATTAATAAATCATAGTCGATAAAATAATGATTTAATCCAAAAGCACTTAAAGTTTGATATGGAGAATTAGAATAACTAGTTTCGGTTAAAGGTAAAATTTCCCAATAACTAAATCCAGCGCTTGCTAAAAAATCAATGAATTTATAAGCAGATTCACCTAATGTTCCAATACCATATTTACCAGGTAAACTTGATATATGTAAAAGTACTCCTGATTCTTTATTTTGCATGAGGTTATTGTATAGTAATATCAGCTATTTTTAAATAAGAAAAATTGACTAATTTTAAAATTTTTGCTTATAATATTAAGTCTTTGTTATTAAAACAAGTAATAAAAAAGGCACTTTTATAAAGAGGTTTGATATGAAAAACGAATTAAAAAATCAAATAATTTATCAGGTTTTTGCAAGGAATTTTACAAAAGAAGGCACTTTTTGCGCTTTTAATGAACATATAAATTATATTAAAAATTTAGGAGCTGATATCGTCTATTTTACTCCTATTAATGAGATTGGTCTTATTGATAGAAAGGGCGATTTAGGTAGTCCTTATTCAATAAAAGATTACTATAAAATAAACCCTGAATTAGGTACTTTAGAAGATTTTAAAAGCACAATAAATAAGATTCATGATGCTAATATGAAAGTCATGATTGATGTTGTTTTTAATCATACATCAAAAGATTCAACTTTATTTAAAGAGCATCCAGATTGGTTTTATAAAAATAAAGATAACAAAGTCACTAGTAAGTGCGAAGATTGGACTGATGTTATTGATTTAGATTATAAAAATAATAAAGAATTAGTAAAATATATAGTTGATGTTCTTAAATATTATATTGATTTAGGAGTTGATGGCTTTAGATTTGATGTCGCTAGTATGATTGATATTAGTTTATATAAAGCTATTCAAAAGAATATTTTGAAAAATAATCCTAATATAATAATGTTAGGTGAAGCAATTGATGCTGGTTTTACAAATTATTTAAGAAGTAAACATATCGAAGCAATCGATGATGCTACATTATTTAATACTGGTTTTGATTTATTATATGAATATAATACTTGGAAAGAATTAAGAGAATATTTAGAGCAAGATAATATTTTAAGCTTAGAAAGATATAAGATTTTAAAATCTTATGAAGCAGGCTATAACCCAATTAATGCTTTAAGAGTTCGTGGAATAGAAAATCATGATCAAAAAAGATTATGTGAATTCACTACTTCTACTTTAAAAAGATATAATTTAGCAGCTATGGCTTCCTTTATGAATGGTCCAATGTTTATATATAATGGATTAGAAACTAAAGCTGATCATCATCTATCTTTATTTACTAAAGATTTATTGGATCTTTCAATAGATCAAGAATGGTTTGATTTTATTAAAAAACTTATTGATATTAAAAAAGATCCTATTAATAAAGATATAATTATCTCATTAGTTGACACAACTAAAGGTGAATTTATGATTATTAAAAATATATATAAAGATGAAAGTTATACTTTAGGTATTTTTAATTTATCTACCCGTGAACAACTTATTAAAAGTGACTTTTTAATCGATGGAATCTATACTAATTTATTAGATAATAAAATACATTTTATTGAAAATAATTCAATAAAAGTCAGTAAACCATTAATTTTAACTACTAGAAAATAACTAATTATTTACTAATTTAGTTTTATCTTTAACTTTTATATTAACAACTTCATTACATGCACTCATTATTATAAAGAATAATAATAAAAGATAAGGTAATAATAAGTAAGTTGTATATTTTCCTATGACTCCAAATAAAGGAGAAATTGTTATATTAGCAATATAAGCACAACTAACTTGGATAGACATAACTGATTGAGAATAAGTTTTAGTAAATCTAGTTGGTGTAGAATGAATTATACTAGGATAAATTGGTCCACAGCCAAATCCTATAATAAATAAACTAGCTGGCATAATATATAAATTAAAACGCAAAGTCATTAGTATAATACCAATTAACAAAATAGATTCACCTAATCGAATCATATTTTTATCATCAACTTTAAGTGATATAAATCCACTAATAATTCTTCCAGATAATATACCTAAATAAAATAATCCATTCCAATTATTAGCAATTTTAACACTTACTTCGAAATTATTAACAAGCATAGTTGAAAACCACATTGCAGCAGTTTGTTCAACAGCCATATAACAAAAGAAAGCAATTAAAGCGAATATTACACCTTTAATTCTAAAAGTTTTTATAAAGCCAAAATTTACCGCATTTATTTCTTCATCTTCATCTTTTTCTCTTTTACTAAAAATAATTTCAGCTTTATCCCATAATTTAATTGAGCATATCGAAATTAATAAGATAAAAGACTGAATAATAGCTAAACATAAGGCACCATTTCTCCATCCGTTTAAATTAGTTAAAAATATACCAACTATAAAAGGTGAAATACCAGCCCCAATTCCCCAAAAAGCATGTAAAAAATTAAGATGTATTGCTTTATAATTTATTGCAACATAATTATTTAAAGTAGAGTCTATTGCTCCAGCTCCAAATCCTAAAGGAATAGCACTTAAGCATAAATAAACAAATTTAGAACTATAGCTAATGCAAATTAAACCTATAACAGTTAAACAAATTGAAATTATTACAACACCTTTTTGCTTAAATGTACTTACTAATTTACTACTAGCAAAACTAGAAATAATAGTACATAAAGAAATGATTAAAGTTAAAAAACCTTGTAATGAACTAGATACGTTTAAAGATTGATATATTGCAGGCCAACTTGATCCAATTAATGAATCAGGTAAACCTAACGAAATAAATATTAAATATATTACTAATAATAGTAAAATTGACATAAAATAATTTTATTTAATAGGTCAATAAAATTCAATTAAAATATACAAAAACCCTTTAAAAGTTAAATATTTTTCAAAAATTTTAAAATATAATTGATTAGATATTTTTGTTTTTCTACAATTATAACTAAGCCTTTCGGTAAGAAGTAAAGATATATTTTACTGAAAAGTTGTGTTTTTAAAATTACGTCTAGAAAACGTTAAAAATTGTTCTTTGAAAAACTATTAGATTATGACTATTTAGGTTGATAAAGCTTATTTTGAGAGACG
>JALEXS010000072.1 GCA_022780025.1 Mollicutes bacterium
GATGATATAGACAAAACTTATAACGTAAACTTAAACAGTTTTACACTTCAAACTAGAAAACTTCTTGCAAATATGATTTTCGGAAGTAATACTTAATTGTATTTAATTTTAGGGAGACCTACAACAAAGGGACACAATCCAAATTTCTTTCAATCACAAATATTTAGTACTAATATAATTAATAAGAGGTAGAAAAATATGAAATTAGTAACTTTAAATATAGATGGGATGCGCTGTTCAATGTGTGAATCACATGTAAACGATTTAATTAGAAAAGTTGATGGTACAAAAAAGATTAAATCTAGTCATTTATCTAACACATCTACATTTGTAATTGATGATGAATCAAAAATAAATGACATTATCGATAGTATCGAAAAAGACGGCTATAAAGTCACCGATAAAAAAGTCGAAGATTATAAAGAAAAAGGATTATTTAATATATTTAAAAAATAATTATTTATTTTACTCTTTCAGCTTTTAATTCAAATAATATATCACGCAATTTGATTGCTTTTTCAAAGTCGAATTCTTTAGCAGCTTCTTTCATCTCTTTTTCGACTTTTTTAATTTTACGTTCTATTTCAGATTTAGTAAGTTTTCCTTTAAATTCTTCATCAACATTAGTTTCAATATTATGAATAGGAGCTTTGATTTCTTTGACGATAGTTGTAGGAATAATTCCATATTTTTCATTATATTCTTCTTGAATTTTTCTTCTTCTATCTGTCTCATTAATACATTCTTTCATTGAATCAGTAATTTTATCAGCATACATAATAGACATACCATCTTTATTTCTTGCTGCTCTACCAACAATTTGAATTAAACTTCTAGCGCTTCTTAAAAAACCTTCTTTATCAGCATCTAATATTGAAATTAAACTAACTTCAGGAATATCTAAGCCTTCTCTTAATAAGTTAATACCAACTAAAACATCATATTTTCCTTTACGAAGTTGATAAATAATTTCGGAACGTTCAAGTGTTTTACATTCATTATGTAAATAAACAGTTTTTATACCTTTGTCTTTTAAAAACGCAGTTAAATCTTCAGCCATTTTAATAGTCAAAGTGACAACCATAACTCTTTCATGTTTTTCAATTCTTTTATTAATTTCGCCAATTAAATCATCAATTTGTCCTAAGGTTGGTCTAACTTCGATTTTAGGATCAAGTAAACCAGTAGGTCTAATAATTTGTTCGACAAATTCGCCATTTGTTTTATTTAATTCATAATCACCAGGCGTTGCACTTGTGCAAATTACTTGATTAATTTCTTTTTCAAATTCCTCAAAGTTTAAAGGTCTATTATCTAAAGCGCTAGGTAATCTAAAACCATATTCTACTAAAGTAGTCTTTCTAGATCTATCCCCATTATACATGCCTTTTATTTGTGGAAAAGTGGCATGGGATTCATCAACTATTAATAAATAATCTTTAGGAAAATAATCCATAAGACAGAATGGTTTTTCACCAGGCAAACGTTTGTCAATATGTCTTGAATAATTTTCAATACCAGGGCACATTCCAAATTCAGCTAAAGTTTCGCAATCTTGATTTGTTCTAAATTCGAGTCTTTCAGCTTCTAATAACTTGCCCTCTTTCTTAAAATATTCTAATCGTTCTTTTAATTCATCTTTTATAGAAGAAATAGCTTCCAAAATTCTATCATGAGTTGAAGCGTGATCATATGCAGGGAATAAATTATATGTATGATATTTTTCTATAATTTCGCCTGTTGCAAAATTACATTTAAAAATATTTTCTATTGTGTCGCCAAAAAAATCTAATCGAATAAAATATTCATTAGTTTGAATTGGCATTATATCAATAATGTCTCCATTAACTCTAAATTTGCCTGGTCCAAAATCAATATTATTTCGTTTATATTGTGAAGCAATTAATTTCTTAAATAATTCATTACGATCATAATCTTCACTTGCTCTAACTTCAAAAATAAGTTTCTTATATTCTTCAGGATCTGTTAAACCATATATTGAAGCAACACTACCAACAACAATCGTATCTCTATGATCTAAAATACTATTGATAGCACTAGTTCTCATCATTTCAATTTCATCATTCATCATAGCCGTTTTATCAATATATGTATCAGTTGATGGAATGTATGCTTCTGGTTGATAAAAGTCAAAGTTGGAAACAAAATATTCAACTCGATTGTTAGGAAATAAATCTTTCATTTCACTATATAATTGAGCTGCTAACGTTTTATTATGTACTAAAATCAAGGTTGGCTTATTAATTTTTGCAATTACATTAGCCATAGTAAAAGTTTTCCCAGTCCCAGTAGCTCCTTTAAGAACTTGGAATTGTTTGCCTTCTTTTAGACCTTCAACTAACTCTTCAATAGCCTCAGGTTGATCTCCGGTTGGCTTATATTCACTTTCTAATTCAAATGGTTTATCAATCATGATTTTCCTTATCTTTAATGGCTTTCTGCAGGGTTTTTATCGAATTATCAGTACTTGGGGTAATTCTACTAAAGCCTAACCCACCTACTAACATAGTTTGATAGAATGTACAAAATGCATTTGGATCTATCTTTGCAATTGCATCTTTTACTTTCGTGTATTCTCTTCTATTAAAAGTAATACGAACCATTTTTTTATTTTCTTTAGAATAGCCACCAACAACATCAAATAAAGTTGCAGTTCTATCTAATTCTTTAATACTATATTCACAAAGTTCATCATATTTATCTGAAATAATATCAACATTATATGCTCCAAGTTTAGTTGTATAAACGATTTCAATTACGAAACTACAAACACACGCACTAATTATTCCTACTAAACATGATAAAAATTTAGTTGAATTTTTTGAACATAAATCAATTATTAATCCAATTCCAATAATAGTAGAATCAATAATTAAAAATAAAGCTGATTGTTTAATTCCAGTAAATTTATTAATAACGAAACTTAAAATATCAACTCCACCAGTGGAACCACCACCAACAAAAGTCAAAGCACATCCTAAGCCTGATAAAGCTCCACCAATAATTCCACAAATTAATAACAATCCCTCATTTATTGTTACCCCAGTAGGTAAAGCAATTATTCCGTTAGCATCAATATAAGCACCATTAATTAATAAATTAATAACACTAGACCCTAATCCAGAACGCAAAATAATAGATAATATAATAGGATATAAAATAGTAGATAATAAAGTAGTTAAACTAAATTTAAGACCGAGAAAAATAAGACCAACAAAAAATAAAGTCCAAGTTACAATATAAGCTGTAATATCTACAGGTAAAAGGGAACTAAATAAAATCCCAATTCCTGTAACACCTCCAGTAACTATGGAAAAAGGAACTAAGAATATACCACTTCCAAAGCTAAGAATTATAGTACCTAAAAGTATCAAAAATAATTTAAATAAAATGTGTAATATATCTTTTTTTGTCAAATTCTTAAACACTCTTTTTTGCCTCCATTTCTAAATAACTATATATAAAACCATCTAAATATCCATCCATAACAAGGTTAATTTGGGTATCTTCATAATTTGTTCTATTATCTTTAACTAAAGTATAAGGACAAAAAACATAAGATCTAATTTGTGAACCCCATTCTATATTTTTTTGTTCTCCAACAATGCCTTTCATTTGTTTCTCTTTTTTCTCAAGTTCTTTTTGATAAAGTTGAGACTTTAACATATTCATAGCAATTTCTTTATTTTTTAATTGCGTTCTTTCAACTTGGCAAGAAACAACAATACCAGTTGGAATATGTGTAATTCTAACAGCAGTTTCTACTTTATTAACGTTTTGTCCACCAGCTCCACCGCTTCTATAAGTATCTATTTTTAAATCACTATCTTTTATATCAACTTTAATATCATTATCAAATTTTGGAATAACATTAACACTAGCAAATGAAGTGTGTCTCCTTTTATTTGCATCAAAAGGAGAAATTCTAACTAAACGGTGGACCCCTTTTTCTCCTTTAAGCATACCATATACATTTTTACCGTTGATTAATAAAGTAACAGACTTAACTCCTGCTTCTTCACCTGGTAAATAATCCAATACTTGATATTTAAAATCATGAAGGTCACAAAAACGTTCATACATTCTTAAAAGCATGTTTGCCCAGTCACATGCTTCGGTACCACCAGCGCCTGGATGAATTTCTAAAATAGCGTTTAAATTATCAAATTCCCCGCTAAACAGCACTATTTTTCTTAATTCTGTCAGATCTTTAGAAAATTCATTATATGAATCATCAGCTAATTCAATCATCTCTAAATCAGATGGAGATAATTCATTACATAATTTTGATAAGTCATCAAATTCGTTTTTTACTTTATTATAAAGAGTGATTCTATATTGAAAATCATTCTTTTTATCAATTAACTTTGATGCTTCTCTTTGATTAGCCCAAAAATTATCATTTAAAGATTGTTCGTTAATTTCAGCTATATTTTTTTCTAATTTAGCAATGTCAAAGAGAATCGCCGAGTGTTGTAATTTGCTCAAGCGCCTCGTAGATATTGTTTTTTAAAATATATAAATCAGCCATAAATTAATTAGTATGTATATCCTCGTGTTTATATTCAGGAGCTGCAACTTTATCTTTATCAATATGAGAGATATTTAAATCTGGTTCATCAGTAATAACTGGTTCTTCTTTAACTTCAGGTTTAGTTTCTTCAGTAGGTTGAGTTTCAGCTGGTTTACTTTCAACAGTGAAAGCATCATCATGTTTTACTTCAACTTTAGGAGCAATCTTAACATTAAGTAAATTTAAAACAACTTCTAATGATATAGTTTCTAACATTTCTCTAAACATATCCCATCCTTCATTAACATAATCTTGTAAAGGATTAGTTTGTGCATAACTTCTTAAAGAAACAGATTCTCTAAATCTAGTCATATTATCAATTTGTTGTGTCCAGTTTTTATCAATAATTCTAAGAATCATCGTTCTTTCAATTTTTTCAGCCATTTCTGGATCCCAACCTTTTTTCTTTTCGGAATAGAAATCTAATAATACTTCTGATAAATCTTCACCGATTTCTTCAGGATTTGTTTCATCATACATTGAAGCTTTAATAATGCCTTCAGGTATAAATTGTGGAACTAAAATATTAACTAATTTTTCACCATCAATTAATTTTTCATCGCTATTTTCATTAATAGCTCTTTTAGCTAATGCATTGCCACAATCATTAAATGTATCTAACATTAAATCATTAATATTATCAGCAAATAATATTTCATCACGTTTTGAATACATGATTTGTCTTTGTTTAGATAAGACATCATCATAATCAAGTAAGTTTTTACGAATATCGAAGTTTTGACCTTCAATACGTTTTTGTGCACTTGTTATAGCAGATGTCAACATTTTGGATTCAATTGGTTTACCATCATCACTTGCTTCAAATATTTTCTTTAATCTATCACTAGCAAATCTTACCATTAAGTCATCTTCTAAAGAGACGTAGAATCTTGAAAAACCAGGGTCTCCTTGACGTCCACTACGACCTCTTAATTGGTTATCAATACGACGTGATTCATGTCTTTCTAAACCAAAAACACATAATCCACCAAGTTCTCTAGTTTCAGGTGTTAATTTAATATCGGTACCACGACCTGCCATATTTGTTGCTAAAGTAATTTGTCCTAATTCACCAGCATGAGCAACAATTTCAGCTTCACGTGCATGGTTTTTAGCATTTAACATTTCAAATTTAAGGCCTTCTTTTGCTAAATATCTAGCAACCTCTTCACTAGCTTCAACACTAGGAGTACCGATTAAAATTGGTTGGCCTTTAGCATGTCTTTCCTTAACTTCTTCAACTAAAGCAAGTATTTTATCTTTTTTATGTAAGAATACATAATCAGTTGCGTCTTTTCTTTGAATTGGTCTATTTGTAGGAATTACAACAACTTTCATGTTGTAAATCTTTCTAAATTCTTCTTCTTCAGTTTTAGCAGTACCGGTCATACCACCAATCTTTTTGAATAATCTAAAAAAGTTTTGATAAGTAATAGTAGCTAAAGTAACAGTTTCTTCTTTAATTTTAACGCCTTCTTTAGCTTGGATAGCTTGTTGTAAACCATCACTATATTCACGACCTTTTAAAACACGGCCAGTAAATTGGTCAATTAATTGAATTTCATGATCTGCATCAACAAGATATTCAACATCACGAGTCATAATATAGTTAGCTTTTAAAGCTTGATGAATTCTATGAACTAAATCAGCATATTGTGGATCATATAAATTATGAATGCCAAACATTCTATCAGCTTTATTATTTCCAGATTCAGTTAAGTTAACACTCTTAGTTTTAACATCTATTTCAAAATCTCCATCAGGAACATAATCTGGGTGTTTTCTTTTATATTCTTCATCAACGTATTTACTCTTTTTGAGCATTTTTACGAATCTATCAGCAACTGTATATTGAGAAGCACTAGCTTTTGCGCCACCAGAAATAATAAGTGGGGTTCTACTTTCATCAATTAAAATACTATCAGCTTCATCAACAACAGCATAATTAAGTCCACGAAGAACACGTTGTTCAGCAGTAGGAGCCATATTATCTCTTAAATAATCAAAGCCAAGTTCACTATTGATAGTATAAGTAATATCACAAAGATGAGCTTCTTTCTTTTCAGAAGTTGTTAAACTATGAAGGTTAACACCAACTGTTAAGCCTAAAAATCTATAAATTTGTCCCATCCGTTGAGCATCACGAGTTGCTAAATATTCATTAACGGTAACAACGTGTACGCCTTTTCCACTTAAAGCATTTAAATAAACTGCCATAGTAGCTGTTAAAGTTTTACCTTCACCAGTTTTCATTTCAGCGATATCACCATCATTTAAAACTAATGCACCAATAATTTGAACTTTATAAGGAAATTGATTTAAAACTCTTTTTGCAGCTTCTCTAGCAACAGCAAAAGCTTCAATTTTAATATCGTTTAAGGTTTTTCCTTGTTTTAATAATTCTTTAAAGTAAGGTGTTTTTGCTCTTAATTCATCATCAGAGAGTTTACTCATTTCATCTTGTAAAGCTATAACTTGATCTGCTTGTTTACTATATTTTTTTAAGATTTTTGCATCTAATCTAAATATTTTTTCTATAATATTACCCATATTCACTCCTAATACGTTTTATTATTTTACCATTAATACTTAAGTATTAAAATCTAATTTTTAAATAACTTACTAATTATGAGTTAAATAAAAAAGTTAAATCCGAAAAAGCCCTTTTCTAATTCTTAAGTCAGTAAATATAATAATAATGATGTTGATGCTACTCAAAAGGAGGTAAAAATAAATATGAGTAAACATATTACATCTTATGAGATGAAAGTAATTGAGACGAATTTGGACAACAACACTTCATTAAAAGATATTGCAGCATCAGTCCAAAAAGATCCTAGAGCTGTTTCTAGACATATAAAGAAATATAGAACCCTTTTTATTGATTACAGATTTAGAAACAATTGTGCTAAGCAAAACACTTGTGAAAGAAAACATCTCTGTGATAAGTGTTTTAATGGCCGATGTAGAGATTGTACTTTTAGAAATTGTAGTAAATTAAACTGCCCAGATTACAGCGAAATACCAAATTGCGATACATTGAATAAATTCCCATTTGTTTGTAATGGTTGTAGTAAAGAAAGTAAATGTAAACTACCAAAATATTTCTATGACCATGAAAAAGCTTATGTAAAATCTAGAGAGAATCTTGTCAATACGAGAACGCACATTTATACAAATGAAATAAATCTAGTTGCTATTGATTCAATTGTTTCGCCTCTAATTAAAAGAGGCATATCCTTAGAAGTTATACTATCGACTCATCCTGAAATAGGTCTTTCACTCGCAACGCTTTATACGTATATAAATAATGGTTTGCTGAGTGTAAAAAACATCGATCTGAAGCGAAAAGTTCGCTATAAGAAGCGTGTTAAAAAATTGAATACACAACCAACTTATAACTATTTAAATAATCGTTACTATGAAAATTTTATTCAACTTGTTTCACAAAAAAGCAATCTATATATTTGGGAACTAGATACAATTGAAGGAATAAAAGGCGGAAAAGCAATTATGTCTTTATTAAATAGAACAAGTAATTTGCAATTATTTTTTCTAATTAATTCGATTGATCAAAGTGAAATTATAAGGGTTTTCGATGATATAAAACTTTCCATTGGAGATATTGAATTTAAGAAAAATTTTCAAATCATTTTAACAGATAGAGGAAAAGAATTTAAAGATCCATTAGCAATTGAATTAGCTAAACCAGGAGAAAAATTATGTAGTGTATTTTATTGTGATTCTAGACAATCTCAACAAAAAGGAAAATGTGAAAAGAATCATGAACATTTTAGAGAAAAGGCACCGAAAGGCACTTCGTTTGAAAACTATACACAAGAAAAAATTAATGAAATATCTTTGCATGTTAATAATTATCCAAGAATAGGTTTAAACATGCGAAGCCCATACGAAATAGCATCTATTTTATTAAATAAAAACATCCTCTCGCTTAATCACCTTCACAAGATTGAGATAGAGGATGTAAATTTAAAATAGTGATATTTAAGGCATCAACATCTAAAGGACATAGACATAATTTTTTAAAGATTTTACCACCAAAAATCTTTTTAATATGCTTTAAACTCACATTTCATAGTTATTTTACTATTAAAAAACCTTAAATCATATAGATTTTGAGAAATTAATGATTTAATTCAACTATAAATAAATACGATAAGTCGTTATTTTTTAAAAACGGATTTAACAATTTAAATTAACCCTTACTAATTATGCATAGAATTGCCTTTTTACTAGTGTATTATTCAATAACTTGATAGTTTTTATCTAATTTTTCTTTCTCTTCTTGAGTAAAATTTCTTTTTGCAACAACCATTATTTTAATTTCTTTAACGCCTTTAGATTTTAATAAATTAATACATGTCTTTAATGTTGCCCCTGTTGTCATAATATCATCTACCAAAAGCACTCGTTTATTAACTAAACTTATTCCTTCTTTTATTGCTATTACTTCAGATATTTTTTGCCTTTCTTTATAAGACCTTAGATGTTGCGAAACATCTTCTTTTTTAAATAAGCAATCAATAATTTCTAAGTTTAAAGGTTTAAACATTTCAATTACTTGGTTATAACCTCTTATTTTATTTTTTTCTTCATAACTCGGAGAGGAAATAATGACATAATTTTTAAATCTAATTTTTAACTCCAATTTAAAGGGTTCAATAAATATATTTTTTAATTCATAATCACCACAACCTTTAAAAATAAAAATCTTTTCTTTGATTAAATCTCTATAATCATAAATTGCTAATGCGTTAATTCCTTCAAATTTAAATTCTTTGAACTTTTGCGATAATTTCCTTAAACATTTTGAACAAATTTCTTGATTGTTATTTATAAATGTATGAAAACTATCATAATAAATTTCCTTATAGCAAACTTTACAAATGCGAGTTCGCGTTAGTGATAATTTCAATTGATTCTTCCATTGCTTTAGTTTTTTTATCACCTAAAAATATTACCTCCCCTTCTGTATAATTAATGACTCTCCCTGCACGTCCAGATATCTGTATTAATGCAGAAGAATTATAAATATTATTGTCAGCCATAAATATAATTATTTGAAGATTTTTAATGGTAACACCTCTTTCTAAAACCGCTGTAGCAACTAAATAAGTATATTCTCCTTTTCTAAATTTTTCTATTATTCCTTTTCTATCCTTTGAGTGAGAATTGATAAAATATCCGTGTTTAGCAAAGTTTTTTATTAAATTAAAGAGATATTTACTTGTATAAATGGTAGGAACAAATATTAATAATGGCTTATTTTCTTTTTCATATTGTTTTATTTTTTTAATTATAAAAATTAATTTAAACAATAAAAACGGGCGTATTTTTATTTCTGGAATCGGAATTGGCTTATTATGATATCTTGTAAATAATGTCAATAAACAATTGTGTTCGTTATTACTATATTCTTCTAATAATTCTTTTGTAGGTGTAGCAGTCATTAATACATAATTACCTTTAACGCTTCTTTTAAAAAAATTATATAAAACCTCATCCCCGTTATAAGGAAAAGCATCAATTTCATCTAAAATTAATAAATCAAAATATTTGTCATATCGATATAACTGATGAGTTGTTAAGCAGATTAAATCTGCTTCAATAAGGGTAGTATTTCCACCAAATACAGCTATGACATTACAATTTTTATAACTCGATTGAAATCTTTTTGCTAATTCAATTACAACATCTCTTCTAGGCACTGCAAAACCAACTTTTAATTTATTTTTAAAGCAATACTCAATCACTTCAAATACTAATTCTGTTTTCCCAGCACCACATACAGCATAAACTAATTGATTCTTCTTATTTTTAAAATTATTTAGTATCTCATTAGATATTCTTCTTTGTTCTTTTGTTAATTTATATTTAATATTTATAGATATATCATCACTTATGTCATAATTTTCTATTGCCTCCCTCCCAATAAAAGAAATACACCTTCTACAATAAGGAACTCCATTTTTATATCCAATATATTTTTCATCTTTATTACCACATAAAGGACAAATAAAAACACTACCCATATATACAAGTAGTGTTGTATTTGATAAAAAATTCAAAAAATATTACTTTTCGTAATCTTTTATATAATTAACTCTAGCGCAATGTCTTTCTCCAGCAAATTTAGTATTTAAAAATAATTCTACTCTTTTTATTACTTCAAACATTGTTTGATAATGAGCACCGAAAGTAATCATATTAGCATCATTATGTTCTCTTAAAAGTCTAGCAACATCATCATTATAGCCAATGCCGCAACGAATTCCTTTTACTTTATTAGCAGCTATACAAACTCCTTCTCCACTAGTGCAAATTATAATTCCAAAATTAGCTTCATTATTAGAGACTTTAGTTGCAGTATCGATTGCAAATTTAGCATAATTACAACTTTCTGTAGAATAAGTTCCACAATCTATAACTTCATATCCTTTATTAACTAAATATGCTTTTAATTCTTCTTTATAATCATAACCACCATGATCTGATCCAATTGCAATTTTCATTTTATATAGCCTCCATAATTTCTTTAAGTGTAATTTCACCTTGTCTAATTAATATTATATTATCTCCATCTATTTTAATAATAGTAGATGGCATATTACTTTTTATATCACCTTTAATTGTAGCATCTATTTTATTATCAAAATAATTTATTACTTCTAAATAATCTTTAGCGGGTTTAAGTCCAGATGGATTAGCACTGGGAACTAATAATGGTTTACCAACTTCTTTAATAAGTCTAAGAACAAAA
>JALEXS010000037.1 GCA_022780025.1 Mollicutes bacterium
ATTGATTACTATAACAACAAAAGGATTAAAAGCAAAACAAAATGGATGCCTCCATCTAAGTTTAGGGAAGCATCCATGTCAGTCTTGTGATATAATCCAGTTAATAAACATTTAGTGTCTAGGAAACTGGGTACCCATCACATAAGTGGACTTTTTTTAATGTTTTTTTATCTTTCTTTTAAGACCGCTCAATACATCGATTGCGAGCGGTTCTTTCATAAATAATATTGTAAAACAATAAGTAAACGCACAACCTACAAAGATTAAAAGAAAATTAATTTTATTACTTGTTCCACCATGAAATTTATTTAAAACAAACATTATAATAAATAATCCTACTTCGACCATAAAAAAGCATGCCGCAAGAGGGAATTTTGATGTTTCCCAAAATAACTTTAATGGGATATCTTTTCTACAATAGATAATCATCATACTAACTATAACTATTTCAGAAATTAAATAACTTAATGCAGCGCCAATTGATCCATAATATTTAATTAAAACTAGATTTAATAAAACATTGACAATTACGCCGGTTATTATAAACGAGTTACTAATAGATATTTTATTACGAGGAATAAAATAGATACTTTGAATTAAATTTCTTAATGAAATTAATAAAATTGTTGGGGCTAATATATAGATAATATATGTAGATTTAATAAATTCTGCTCCAAAAAACATTGGTACGAAATATTTACTTACTAGTTCTAATCCAAAAACACAAGGTAAAGCCATCAAAAAGAGTAATCTAAACGATTTTCTTGTTTTATTATTAATCTCTTCATAATCTTTTATCTCATATAAATAAGATATTCTTGATAACATTAATAAATTAAGAGCATTTAAAGCATTGTTTATAACATTAATGAGTTTATATGCTTGTTCAAAATAACCATTTTCAGCTTTATTTTGAGTAATCCACATAATCATACTCTTATCAATAAGGGTGTAAAAATTAATACTTAAGATAGGAATAAAAAATACTATTGTTTTCTTAAAATGAACTAATAAATGAAGATTTTTAAAACTTGGTTTATTAACCATTTTAAATAAATAAGGAATCATTAAAATAGGTCCAGATAAAACAACACAAGCGTAAATTATTATATAGTTAATAAAATCATCTTTACTTTTAACACATAAAAAGATGAATACTACCAAAAGTAGCTTTAAAATAAATGTTCTAATTGTTATCTCTTTAAATCTTTCTAAACCAGTAAATAAGAAAAATGGAGAGATACTTGTCGCTATAATATGTAATGATAAAATCGAAAAAATAACTATATTACTTTTGCCAAATACTCCAGCAAAATTCAGGCTAAAAAATACAATAAGTAGCCCAAACCCCAATAAAATTCTACAAATCATAATTTCATAGAATGTCTTAGAGTACTCTTCTTTATTATCTCTTTGCTTAGCAATTAACCTAGATCCATAGTCCTCTAATCCAAAATCTGCACATAATGTAAAGTATCCAATTAAAGACATCCAATATGAATATTCTCCAATTAGAGTTACTCCTAATATTCTTGATACATATGGAGCAATTATTAAAGGAACTATAACAACAAAAACTTTATATATCATTAAATATATAAAGTTAAGTTTTAAAGATTTGGTTTTGCCTTCTTTCATATCTTAAAATTATCTAACAATCTTAGAAAAAAATAAAGTTATAATCTTCCTTCTTCTATTCCTAATATAAATCTTGTTAACTTATAATTCGAAATAGACATTCTTTCATCATGTCCTGGTCTATTTTCAATATATTTAATTTTAAAATCAGTAATATTAAAATATTTTGCAATTAATTTAATTAAATCTATATTAGAAATTTCAAAATTATCACTTATATTATAAATTTCACCATTATTAGCAAATCTAGAAATCATATCTATATAATAATTATTTTTAGAAACATCAATCCAACTTCTAATATTTAACCCATCTCCATATAAAGGAATTTCTTTGCCACTTTTTAAGCAATCAATAACTTTAGGAATAAATTTTTCCTTATTTTGATTATTTCCATAATTATTAACACTTCTTGAAATTGTAACATCTAAATTATAAGTACGATGAAAAGCCATAACTAATAATTCAGCTGAGGCTTTACTAGAACTATAAGGTGAACTAGGATGTAATGCATCAGTTTCAACAAAGCTATCTTTGCTATTTAATGGTTTATCGCCATAAACTTCATCTGTTGAAACTTGATGAAATCTACCAACTTTATATTTATTAGATGCTTTTAATAAATTTAAAACTCCTAAAACGTTCGTTTTATAAAATATATCTGGATTAATAATTGATGTATCAACATGTGTTTCAGCTGCAAAATTAATAACTAAATCAAAATGATTATCTTTAAATAAATCATCTACTAATTTTTCATCACAAATATCACCTTTAATAAATTTAAAATTATCTTTATCTTTAATAGAATCAATATTATTTAAGTTTCCGGCATAGGTTAATTTATCTAAGCATATAAAATTATCAAAAGGATATTTTATTACCATTTGATTCAAATAATCACTTCCTATAAATCCACAACCACCAGTTACTAAAATATTCATATTAATCCTTTTTAACGTAAGCTTTAAATAATTCTATATCATCTTTAGTAGTTATTTTAATATTTTTATCACTGCCTTTTGAAAAATATAATAAATTACCTAATTCAACCCACATAGTATTAGTATAACTTGATCCATAAATACCAATTTTTTTATCAAAAGCTTCTTCATAAGCATTATATAATTTATTAAAGTTGTAAGCTTGAGGTGTAGAAACTCTCATTAAAGTTTCTCTTGGTATATATTTATCAGTAGAAATTTCATCATGCTTTACAAAAATTTGTTCATTATATGGTAAAGATGTTGCAGCTGCTCCATATTTTTTTGCAGTATTTATAACATCTTCAATAACAAAATCATCAATAACTGGTCTAATTCCATCGTGAATAATAACTATATCGTCATCATCTATTTTATCTTTCAAATTAAAAACACCATTTCTTATAGATTCTTGTACCATATTACCGCCTGGAACAATATATTTAATTTTCTTTAAATTATAAAAAGAAATCATTTTTTTGAGTTCATCAATCCAACTTTCTATGCAAACAACTTCTATTTCATCTATTGCATCATATTTATCAAATGCTTCTAATGTGTAAATTAAAATAGGTTTCCCTTCAATTTCAATAAATTGTTTAGGAATATCTGCTCCGACTCTTTTTCCTACTCCGCCGGCAATAATTATAGCAATTGTTTTCATTATTTAATCTCCGATAAAATTTTACATGTATTTATTAAAGCGTCTTGAATATTAAATTGGTTTTTAAATCCAATTGCTTTTAAACGTTCAATAGATAAAACACTATTTTTAGCTTTACTATATCCTGATCCACCAAACTCATCTTTTATCTCGAATATTAATTTAGTTCCACAATAATCAGAAATAATTTTTGCTAAATCTTTTAATCTATATATTTCTTCATTTGTTGAATTAAATGTAATTAGTTCACTTTCATCATTTAACACATAAAGTATAGCGACTGCTGAATCAGCAACATATTGATAAGAAAATTTTTGCTCTCCGCTTGATTTTAAAACAATATCTTTTTTATTTATTCCATTAAACATAAATTGACTTAATGCCTTAGTATCACTTAGTTTGATTGTTGAACCAAATATACGTGAAAAACGGATAATTTTAGTATTAACCCCATATTCTTTGTTATAGTTAATACATAAATTTTCTGAAGTCATTTTTGCTAAATTATAGCAACTACGATTTTCACTAATATTAATAATACTTTCATCATTTTCTTTTAAAATGTCGTTTTCATTAATACCATAAATTTCACAGCTTGAAAGTAATAAAAATTTTGCATTATATTTTCTTGCTACATTTAATAAATTCCTACAACCTGAAATATTATCAAAAATAGTTTCTACAGGATAATGAGAATAAGAAAAAGGATCGGTTTTACTAGCTCCACTTATAACATAGTCGATATTATCTATATCTATTTTAATAGTTGTAGTAAGGTCAGCTTCCAAAAATTCTAATCTATTATCATTAATAAATTTTGAAAATCTTTCTTTTGCTTTTTCGATATTTCTTACAATTAAAATAAGATGAACATTTAAATTTGAATATAAAAATATATCTACTAAGTAAGATAAAATTAATCCAGTGCCTCCGCTTAATAAAATAGTTTTATTATTAAAATCATTCAAAATAGTTGATTTCTGCAGGCTTTTTATTTCATTTACATATGTTTTTGAATTATATAATGTCATTAGTTATTCTCGCATGAATGTTGTGGCTTTCTATCTTTGCCTTTTGGAGGAACCATATAATCTCCAAATATATTTCTAAGAAAAATGTCATAATCTTTTATCGCAGGAAACTCTCTGCCTTCAAATTCAACAGACACAAATTCGTTAAAAATGTTTTTATCATAATAAAAAGTTTTAATAGAATTTTTTCTAAAAAAGTTAAATGAACATATAGCAACGTTTTTATTTTGAGCGTATCTATTTTGTCCTTTATAAACTAAATGTCTATATCTTATTCTTAAAAATTTTCTACTAAATGGGAAAAATAAAACTTTTTTAATAAATGTTTTAATAGATTCTATTTTTAAAGTTTTACATCTTGATGCACTATGCAAAAATTTAATATAAATATTCATAAAAGGTTTTAATATTTTAGAATCATTTACATAATCAAATGGAAAAACATCGAGACAAAGTCCTTCATATAAATATGGATGTGAATCTATTTGCACTCTCGTTTCAACATGAACATTTGTTTTAACAAATCTAGAGAAAAATAAAGTATAGTGACAATCAAATCGATAATCATCAAATTTTAGTGGATTTTTTGAATCATTATTCAATTTATTTACACATACTTCAGTAAACTTTTCATAATTCTCTCTATCCATCATAACATCAATGTCGTCATCCCAAGGTATAAAACCTTTTTCTCTTATTGCACCAATTAATGTCCCAGAAGTGAGAGAATATTTGATATTATTTTCTTTACAAAAATCATCAAATTCGCATAAAAGAATAAATAATTCTTTATGTAAATCTTCTAGGTTTTTAACTACTTTTATTTCTTGTTCTTCATTAATAATTTTATTCATAACTTAAATTATAATACATTTAAACTATTATTCATCTAGAATATATTTCTTGTAATATTAATACCAACTTATCAATTGAAAACGAGCTATTAAAATAATAATTACTAACATCAATTTTGTTATTTAGTTCAGTTTGCAAAGCCTCATTAATCCACTTGTTCTCATCACTTAAAGATATTTTTGTAATAAGTGGGGTGAAAATACTTTGATCACTAATAACGTCACTAACTAAACATTTTAAAGATGCACATTGAGTTTCAACTAACACAATACTTAATCCTTCAAAAAGCGAAGGAAATAAAAGTGTGTCAAAAGCAGAGTAATATTTATATACATCTTTTGTAGGTTCAACGAATATAACATTGTTTTCTATTTTTAATTCCTTACATTTATTAATGATTTCTTCTTTCAATTCGCCTTTCCCAATAAGAATTAATTTAGTCTTATTATTTAAATTGTTTATTTTTGCGAAAACATTAATTAAAAAAACATGATTTTTTTGAACGTTAAATCTACCAACATGCCCATATAAAATTTCATCATCTTTTATCGAATATTTATCTCTTATTTCTTTTCTATTTACTTCATTAAATTTAAATTGTTGATAATCTACAACATTTGGTAAAAATATATATTGTTTTTTGTTGTATACTTTCTTAGAAAATAACCACTTAGCAGCTAAATCACTACATGCTAAAAATACTGTTGGTGAATTCATAGTAAAAGGCTTTATTAATTTATGCATTAAAATTTTAAATTTAGATGTTGCTGAACTATTATGAGAATGTGCTATTCTATTTTTTATTTTGAATTTTTTTGCGATGCGTACATAATTTAAATCAATTGAGTTTGAAATATTAAAATGAATAGTGTCAATGCATCTATTTTCTTTTAAATATTGTTTAAATTTTTTAAACCCAACCAAATGTCTTTTAATAGGATTTCTTATATAATCTTTTTGTAATTGTACAACATTTACATTATATTTTTCTAAGTCATCAATATACTCTTTAGAAATTATTGAGTTTACTACTAATTCAAATTTGTATTTACCAAAAAAAGTTGAAACTATAGTAATGATAACTTTTTCAATTCCACCAAAATCTCCAAAAACGTCCTCAAACAAAACTATTTTTTTCATATTCTTTTATAACTAAATTCTCCAACTACAGTTTCTTCTAACATAAAACCATCAAAATCACAAATTAAATAATTATCATTGTCTTTAGATTGATATATAAACTTATTATCTTCAACAAGTAGGCTAGCATTAGTAATGTCATAACCTCTAGGGTAAAAATAGAAGTCAGAAACTAATTTATCGTAAGTGGAATAAATATATTTCTCTAATGAAATTTCACCTAATTCAATATTTTTATAAACGTCAATTAAAACACCATTATCAATTTTAATTTCATATTTAATATCATCAAGTTGTTTAAAATAATACAAGTTATCTTGTTCTATATTAATACTTACTAAAAATGATTTAAATTCAAATTCAGTACTTTCAACTGTTCCTTCAAAGCCAAATTTTTTATTATGTTTTTTTAAATTTTCTAAACTAAAATTATGTCTTACTTCATGTGGCTTAATAGCTACTCCTTTATCCTTATTAAAAATAGTTAATGTAAGTCCAGTAGTTACTCCTATTACAGATAAAGCACTTAAAGTAATAATGGATATAGTCTTAATTTTTTTAGAATGCTCTTTTAAAAATAAACTTAAATTCATATACATATTATCTAACATTTTTAATTAAAACTAAATATTTATTTATTGCTGTATATTGAATATAATAATTACATGAAAAACATTAAAATAATTATTTGTACAACTAAAGATTGTAAATTCCCAAAAGATGACATTTATGTTCCTTTATTACTTAGCGCTAACAATATTAATTTAAATTTTAAGTATAAAGACAATACCGGAAAAAATATTAGTAGTAAAAATGCAAATTATTGCGAGCTAACCGGATATTATTGGGCTATTAACAATCTAGATTTTGATTATTTAGGTCTAGATCATTACCGTAGACTTTTTACCAAAACAAGGTTTCATTTTAAAAACGTTGATAAAGCAATTAGTGGAAAAGATTTAGATAAAATATTAGATAAATATGATGCTATTTTACCTAAAAAAAGACATTATTATATCGAAACTAATTATTCACATTATATCCATTCTCATATAAAAGAACCTTTAGATAAAACTAGAGATATAATCGCTAAAATGTATCCTGATTATTTACCTTATTTCGATAAAGTCATGAACAAAAGAAGCGCTCATATGTTTAATATGTTCATTTTTAAAAAAGAGATTGCAGTTCAATATTATGAATTCTTATTTAATATTTTATTTGAATTAGAAACTCAAATTGATATTACAAATTATAATAAAGTTGAAAAACGCGTCTATGGATATGTTTCTGAACTTCTTTTAGATGTTTTCATTACTAAAAATAATATTAAATATAAAGAATTACCATATATATTTGTTGGCTCTCAAAATTGGTTTAAGAAAATATTTAATTTTTTAAAAAGAAAATTTAAGCACTAGAAAATATACATATCTTTAAAGAAAATCGATCTATAAGGATAAGTATTACTTGGAATTAATGTAGATAACGTTACAATAACCATTATTAATCCAATTATTCCTATATACATATATTTTTGATTATCGTTTTTCATTTTGGAATACATATAAGGAATAGTAAATAAGTCAAACGCATAAAACATTGATTTTAATCTATCTGCTAATAATATTGAGTTAGTTAATAATGCAACAGTTAAAAAAATCATGTTTATTATTAATAAAGCACCAGTAAATTTTAAGAAATAATCGTCTTCTTTTGTAAAATTAAACAAATAGAAAATCAAAGATATAAAAGGAACTATAAAGGTAAAGAAACTACCTAAGAATTTCAATAAAGGTGTCGAGGATTGATCGTAATTAGGATTAAAATAATAGGCATATTTATTTATTATAGGAGTATAAGAAATAGTATATTTTAAAATAATAAATAATATAGGACTAATTGCAATTAAAATAAATCCAAAAGATAGTAACTTCTTAGTATTAATTTTATTACTAAAATGTCTTATTAAAATAAACAAAGTCAAAATTACAACATTAATTATTTCACTATAATGTAATAAAGTACCAAGTATACAGAAATTATAGCCAAATAAAATCGCTGCATTTGATTTAAAATTATAAACGATGCTAAATCCAAGAATGCCTAGTGCAATAGCTGCGCTACCTCTAGTTTGATTAAAAGAATTAAAATAAATGTAATAAAACAAATAGATAAAAATCGAAATAAAATAATTACTATTTTTATTAATAAATATTGCAATTATATAAGCTAGATTAGTAATAATACTGAAAGTTAAAAAGAACACATAATTAGGCATTCCAGAATTTATTATAGCTTTAGCAAATAAGGTAACTATCTTCTCGTTAAAAGAGATATCAATCCCTTCACGCATGACATTTAATACTCTATTATCAGTATATAAATAATCCATTCCTATACCGTAACGAGTGGCACTTACAAAAGTTAATACTATAAAAATAACGCTTATTAAAATCAAAAACCCTGCAAAATCCGACTTTTTTTTAGAAATATTAAATTTTTCTTTAAAGTTAGTTGCATACCAAGTACAAAGAAAAGTAATTAAAAATGTAGGTATATAAACTAGCATTATTTTTTATCCTTTTTAATTTTGATATGGATATAATCAATATCATCTTTAAAAACTAAACCTTGTTTATTTAAAAATTCAAATAATGGTAAATTAATATCTTCACTAACGCCTTCTGCCATTGATTTAGATAAAACTGTTTTAACTGTTTCAAATAATATAACAATATCAAAAACAACATTATAATTAGAAATATAATATAAATCATATCTTAATTTATCATCATAAGTCGTATGATATGTGGTAGAAACTTGTTGTAAACCAGTAACACCAGATTTTACATTAAATCTATATTTATATAATGGATTTTCTTTTAAAAATCCTTCTACGAATTCAGGTCTTTCAGGACGTGGTCCAACCAAAGACATTTCTCCTTTTAAAACATTTAAAATTTGAGGAATTTCATCAATTCTAGTAGCTCTAATAATCTTACCTATTTTTGTAACTCTATTATCATTACTTGTAGCTAATTGTGCACCATTTTTTTCAGCATCAACTCTCATACTTCTAAACTTAAGAATATAAAATTCTTTCATTCCTTTAGTAAGTCGTACTTGCTTATAAAATACAGGACCACCATCTTGAAGTTTAATAATAGGTGGAATAATTAGCCAAACTGGAAAAGATAATATTAATATTAATAAACTAGCGACGATATCTATCGTTCTTTTAACAAAAGCTTCAACGATATCAATTGTTAAAGGTTTTTGTTCATAAGATAAAACATCATTTATAGAATTAACATTGTTTCCTGCTAAAACGATATCAAAATATGTAGTACATAAAAATACATCTTTATTTAAATTAGAATTAAAATAAAGTAAGAATTTTTGTTTATTCTTAAAACTTAAAGTATTTAACAAAATTATGGTGTTACATTCAACAAATTTTGAATAAACTTTATCAGAAACGGTCATATTTGTTTCATAAAAAATATATTTTATACGATAAGTTTTGCTATTTTCTTTAATTAATTTCTTTGCTAATAAATCAGCATCTTCTTTAGGACCGATAATCAAAGCAATCTTTTTATTCTTCTTATTTAGGATTCCTAAAAAGATACGAATTAAAGTTAATATGAAGAAATAACTTAATGCGATGAAACTAGCAAAAATAACATAATTTAAAGAGTATTTGCCCCAAATAAAAAACAAACAAAAAATAGAGAAAGTTATTGTATAAGATAATAAAAGCGAGTTAATTGAAGACTTAAGTAAGCCTTTATAGATACTAACATTTTTAAAATAAAACTCTAAAAAAATTAATAGTAAGAAAATTACAAACCATGCCATGCATAAAATCGGAAATAATGGCATAGAAAAAGGATTTATTTCTTTTACAAAAAACATTGATATAGATAAACCTAACGGAAAACAAGTAAAAGCTAAAAATATAATTAATACTTTTTCAACGATTGATAGCCATCTTTTAATACTATTCACTTCATTTCTCATCTTTATCAGTTCCTTTTTGATGGTAAATATAATATAAAGAATATGTTAAGGAAATTATAATAATAATTCCGCAAACACATATAATTGAAATAGGTACTATAAGTCTAGAAATTCCTAATTCAATTGGTATTTCTTTAAAAAACGATGTTTTAAATTTATTATTAATAATAAAATTACGATAAGCTCTTATAAAACTAAAATCACTTGCTAAAGATTTCTTTGCTTCAGTCGACAATGAATTTATATATTCATATTCAAGATCATCATATCTTTCTTCTTTTGTATAACTTGATAATGTACTATTTGTTGTTTTCTTTAATAAATCTTGATAATAAATAATTTGTTGAGAAGTTGATAAACCATGTCCGCTAGTAGATAACTTAGGATTCATGGTAACCCATACATTAAAATAAGTATATTTATGAATTTTATTACCAATAAAAACATCGGCAATAATTGTTTGCTTGCCTAAACGATTTAGTAAAACTTGATCATAAGTAATTTTATAATCTTCAGTTATAAAGTTTTCATTTAAATTATCTTTAACCAAAATCAAATTATCAATTGAATAAAAATCAACTGGATCATAAATAAAAATTTTATTATTCAATAATTCTTTATCATTAGAAGAAATATAATAATCTCCTTGCTTAACTTCTATTTCAAGTTTAGTGTCAATTTTCTTATTATTTTTAACCCTGGCATTTAAAGAAAAATCTCCTAAATTAGCTCCGGTCATAATTCTCAATTTTAAAAATTCGTGACTTATACCATCAATAGTTTCTGTTACTTCTACGGTATCTAAAATTTGAAAATTATTACTAATATTTTCTTTTATTGAAATATTACTTGAATCAAATTGTTGGTCTTCAATATTGCCAATATATATTTCTTTATAAGAAAAGGTCTCTAATCTCAACTTATTTTCTAGATTTATGACTTCAAAACTATTAGTATTAGTCTTTTCATAAAAGTAAAAAACACCATCAATTACATATACATTAATTAAAAAAGTCTTAATAATTTCAGGATTTTTATCACCATTAAGATCACGTTTAAATTGATATCTAATAGTAGCTTTTCCTGTATTATCTAAACAAAGATAGTGTTTTCCAAATGGTATAGAGGTTAAACTTGATCCTTCTTTTATAACATTATTCTCATTATTAATAATGTCAATTGAAACCTCGTTTTGTTCAATATTAATGATACCATCACCATTAATTAATTTGATATCAAATTCACTATTTTTAACAACACTTAAATTTAAATTAGACTCATCAAAATATATAAATGATGGTATTGCATAAATATTAAAGCTTACTTCTTCTGAAGTATTAAAAGTAAATGTTAATTTATTTGAAAAATATTTTGTTTTATTAAAATCTATATCTACATCTTGAAAAGTAATATTACAATAAACTAAATCTTCTTTAGTGTTAATAGTATCTAAATTTATTTCCCATTTTGTATCAGAAAGATCTAACATATATGAAATATCGCTTATATCCTTATGTCCTAAAGCATCAAAAGTAAATACTTGTGTTTCAAAACTAATCTTTTGATTTTTTTCTTCACCCGTAATATTATTCGCTAATACAAAAATATCGTTAGTCTCATTTTTAATAGACTCACTTCCAAATTTTATATTATTAAAATTTGCGTTTGATAAAACTAATAATAAACTTACTAAACCAATCTTCATAATTAATTTTCTTTTTCTATATTATTATCTTCTTTTTTAATATTATAAATTTTAATAAAACGTCTATTTTTTAAATATAATAATAAAGTTCCGATACCAACAATCACTACTAAAAATAAAACAAGTAAGAAAATTTGATTAATACCAACTGTACCTTTTTCAATACTTAAAGTAGCTTTTTGATCGCACCACCAACTATTTTCAGGTAAAGAATAATCTAAAACAGAATAAGGCATTTTTAAATATGCGACACCACTAGCATAACTCTTCCATTTAAAATCGCTAAATAATGAAATAAATAAAATTACTAAATAATGAATAGAAAAAGGAATAATTCCATATAGTGAAGATATAAATTTACTATTGAAATTATAATCAAATTCCATAAAATCAAATACTAATAATAAAGGACATAAAATATAACTAAATATATTGCCGAACAATGAAAAATTTTCTGCACCAAAAGTTTTAAAAACTGCAGGAGCAACTAACGCACAAATAAAAAGCATTGAGAAAACAGAGCTTACTGTTAATATAAATTTAATTATATATAACACTCTAATTCTAAAATCTTTTTTAGTACAAAATCTTATAACATCTAAAACCATAAATATTGAAACAATTATTAAACACATAAAACTAATAAAAGTTCCAAAATATGTTAAGCCAACTAAAAAACTATTAAAGGCACTAAAATCCATTATAAGTCCAAAAACAGAAACAACAATTAATAGACACTTAAAAGCGATGCTACAAGCAATCTCTTTTTTATCATAGTGTGTCTCTTCGATTTTAAAATCTTTATAAATATCAGTCTTCTTCATGTTTTCACCTAAAAAGATACAATTATCCCGCCTTCTAAACTATAAAAAGAACATAGTCCGCGATTTGAAACAACTCTAACTTCATCAAAATTATAGCTTTCTTCAATACTTTGCTTAAGAGTATTTGCATCAGTTTCATTAAAAGTATGAGCAATAATACAAGTTCTACCAGTTTGTATTGGACAAATTTTACCTATATTAAAAACTAATCTTTTAAGAACTCCACTAAATGTTCTAATCTTCTCTTTAATTTTTATTTCACCATCATCAGCACAGCATAAAGGTCTAATTGCAGCTAAGTTTGCAATAAATGCTGTAACCTTACTCATACGACCATTTTTTACTAAATTATCAAATTTATTAAGAGCAAAAAGTAAGTTAATAGAATCTCTAAATTCAAGTATTTTTTCAGAAATCTCTGCAAAACTCAATCCTTTTTTTATAAATTCATTTAATTTATCAACAATTAAAATACCTGTACCAGCAGTTCCTTTACTATCAATAACAAATACATTATCTTCAACTTCAGATAATGTTCTAGCTAATGTTGCACTATTATATGAACCACTTAATTTCTTTGAAATAGTAATAATAAAATTATAGCAATCTTTATCTATTGCTTTTTCATAATCATGAGGAGATGGGCAACTACTATGAGCAACATTTTTGCTCTTATTAACTTTTTCTAATAAAGCTTTACAATCTATTGAATCATTATCAATAAATTCATCACCATCAACACGTATAGTTAACGGAACTACCTCGAATTTTATGTTCTCATCTTTTATATAATCTGACATTAAGTCGACACTACTATCACAAATAATCTTAAATTTCATAAAACACCTTCATTTGTATAATTAATTATACAATAGTAAACGCAAAAAACCATTGTTTTTGATAATAAGGCAAATTTAATTAAATAAAGATTCAAAATTACTTTATTCTATTATAGAATAAAAAGGGTTTTAATTATGGCAAAAATTATATTAATAGGTGGCGGATCAGGTAGTGGTAAAACTTACGTTTTATCAAGAGTTATTTCTTTATTAGGAGAAGATTGTTTAACTCATATTTCAATAGACGATTATTATAAACAATTAGATATGCCTTTTGAAGAAAGAAGAAAAGTTAATTTTGACCATCCAAAGGCATTTGATTGGACATTATTACAAGATCATTTAAATAAATTAAAAAATGACGAACCTATCGATAAACCTATTTATGATTTTACTATATCAAATAGAACTGATAAAACTTTGCATGTCGTTCCAAAAAAGATTGTAATTGTCGAAGGAATTATGGCTTTAGTTAATAAAAAAGTCAGAGATTTAAGTGATCTTAACGTTTTTATTGATGCAAGTAGAGAAAATAGATTAGTAAGAAGAATTGATCGAGATCAAAAAGAAAGAGCTCGTACCTATGATTCAATTATTAATCAATATTTTGCAACTGTTTTACCAATGTATGAAGAAATTATTTGTCCAAGCAAATATTATGCCGACATTATTATAAATAACGATCGTTTTGTTAATAATCATAGTATAGAAGTTCTTGCTTCTATATTAAAATCTTATTTAAAAGATTAATTTTTATTATTTTCTTGTTCTTCTATTTTAGTTCTAGGAGTTTCACTTTGATTACCAGTAGTTGGTATTTCATTGTTAACATACATTTGAGCTTTTAATTTTCTCATTGTTTTATCTATTTTTTCTTTTGTAGGAGCAAAAGAATCTTTAATTTGTTCTATATAAGTCTCTAATTTACTATCCTTAACTTCCTTTTTTCTCAAATTAAGTTTGAATTTTTCAAAATCAACAACGCTTTTATATTTACTAGCTTCACCAGTAATTTTGATAGATAATTTCACACTATTAATAAAATCGATTAATAATATTCCATAATATAAACCAATAAAGAATGTTGCAACCCACATGTGTGGTATCATTAAACTTATTACTCTTAATATTAAAGGTCTAATAGCAAACCAGTAAATTGCACCTACAAATAGCCATAAAAAAGAAAATAATGGACAAATAATACCTTCTATATTTCCTTTCATCTTTGAATAATCCCATAATTTAATACGTAATCCTTTTATAAAGATAATTCCTGCTACATATTCAAGTAGTGTCATAGCAATCCCAATAATGATTATAACTAATATACTTGTAGCCCAAAAAGGTAAAGTTCCTACAGGCATAGTATCTGAAGTTATGATATTAGTAGGGCAATAATATAAATTATTTAATATAGAATCTTCTGGACTTAAAAAATATTTAAATCCTATTTCACAAATAAAATGAAGTCCCATTAGTCCAAAGCCATATAAAGGTAAACAAGGACCTTTTAAAAATCCTGGATTAATCCATCTTTTCATTGAAAAATATCTTCTAAAAAATACTTCTCCAATATAACCTAAAAAACTACCTATTATAAATAAATATAAATACGTTATAAAATAACCAAATAAAGAATATGGATTAATCGTTAAACTATTAAAACTAAAAATACTTGTATGCATAGAAATATTATACATTTTATTAAGCGTTTTATTCTACAGTTTATACTACAAACATAAACTAATTTTATATATAATAACAAATATGTCTTTAATATCATTTAATAACGTTAGCAAGTATTTCGGTAGTGATCTAATTCTAGATCACATATCTTTTGCAATTAATTCAAAAGAAAAAGTAGCGTTAATTGGCAATAATGGTACTGGAAAAACTACTATATTTAAACTTATTTTAGGTGAACTTGAACCTTCTTTAATGCCAAAAGAAGATAAACCAGGTGAAATATCTATCTTAGGTAATACAAAAATAGGTTATTTAAATCAAAATGCGATTTCAAATATTGAAAATACAGTTTTAGAAGAATTATTAATTCCTTTTGCTTATGTTATTAAATTAGAAAATGAGATTAAAAATTTTGATGAATCTTCTTTAAAAGATCCTATTCAATTAGAAAAATATAACGATTTAATCGAAGATTATGATAAAAATCGTGGATACACCTATAATAATGAAATAAAAGAAATGATTTCTAAATTTGGTTTTGAGCAAGATATTTTAAATAGACCTATAAAAAGCTTATCAGGCGGAGAAAGAATGAAAATAGCTTTTATTAAAATTTTATTATTTAATTTTGATCTTCTACTCCTTGATGAACCTACTAATCATCTTGATATATCTACAATTGAATGGCTTGAAAACTTTTTAAAGAATTACAATTCAACTATCTTTTTTATTTCTCATGATATCTATTTTATAGAATCTTTAGCTACTAAAATAATTGAATTAGAAAATAAAAAAACTATAACTTATAGTACAACATATCAAAATTATCAAATTTTAAAAAAAGAAAGATACGAATCATTATTAAAACAATCTAAACTAGAAGAAAAAGAAATTGAAAAATTAAAACGATTTATTGAGTTTTATAAACCTAAACCACGCTTTGTTTCTCGTGCTAAAGATAGAGAGAAAAAACTCGCTAGAATTGAAAAAAACCGCGTCGAAGTCCAACCAAATTCTCAAAAAATGATTCATTTCGATATCGAAGGTGGTAACATTTCAACTAGACAATTAATAGAATTTAAAGATACAGTAGTAGGTTATGATAAATCACTTAATAAACCATTTTCTTTTAAATTATACGGTCAAGATAAACTAGCTATTTTAGGTGATAATGGAATTGGAAAAACAACATTAATAAAAACTATCATCGGTGAATTAAAACCAATAAGCGGTTCTATTAAAGAATTAAGAAATATAAAATTTGGTTATATTAAACAAAATGATTTTATATTTCCACCTAATTCTACCGCTATTTCATATCTAGTTAATGCGTATCCATTAAAATTAGAAAAAGAATTAAGAAATGTACTTGGTAAATTTTATTTTAGAAATGATGAAGTATTTAAAGATGTTAATTCGATGTCTAATGGTGAAAAAATGCGTCTTATTTTAGCAAAATTATCATTAAGTGACTATGATATTTTGCTATTAGATGAACCTACAAACCATTTAGACCTATTTACTAAAAATTCTCTTATTGAATCATTAAAAAACTATCAAGGTTGTTTAATATTTATTTCTCACGATCGTTATTTTATAAATCAACTTGCTACACAAGTATTATATTTTTCAGTTGAACAAACTGTATTCTTACAAGGCAATTATGATACTTTAAAAGAATTTTTAGAAAAGCAAAAAACTATTAAGCCAATGACTATTCAGGAACTTGATGAAAAAATTAAGCCGTTAATTAAACATCAAAAATTATCTAATAATAAGATACAAGAAATAAACAAAGAATTATCTGAAATAGAGCAAAAAATTCAAATTTTAGATGAAAAACTAGAAAATGATTTCGTTTCATATAAAGAACTTGATGAATTACAAGATGAAAAAGATGAATTAGAAAATCGTTATTTTGAATTATTAGAAATGCTCGATAATAATAATTAATTTAATTTATTTAATAACAATCTAACTATACTAAAAGCTTCTTTACTAGCGTTTTTAGCAAACTTAAGATAATCTTCAGCACCACCATAAGTTGTATCGCTAACTGCTTTTATTGAAATTATTTTAATATTATTTAGTAAACAAGTAAGGCAAATACCTGCTAATTCCATATCACATATATCAGCATTATATTTATTTACTAATTCTTCTTTTACTTTACTATCGTCAATAAATTTATCTCCACTAGCACATCTTACTAAAGGAAGATTAACATCTGATAAATAAGATTTAAAAAAATCATAATTTAATTTTAAATATTGGGTTTTAAAATTTTCATAATATCCAACTGGAACATTATCAATTTTGCTTACATCAAAATCATAATGGATTAAATCTTTTACTATTACGCATTTTTTTAATTCAAGATTTTTATTAAGGCCACCAACAACCCCATAATTAATAACAAGTTCTATACCAAAATTATCAATTAAAAATTGAGTAGATATTGCTGCACTAATTTCGCCAATCCCACAATTAATAACATACATTTCATGATTGTTAATTTTATATTTATAAACTTTAAAATTTCCATGATCTATAAATTCATATTTATAATCTAAATTATCAAATAAAGTTTTAAATTCATCTATTGTTGCAATAACTAATCCAATTTTCATAATCACTCCATTTCTTATCTTTGCTTATTATAATAAATAATATTTTAAAAAAATATATAAAATAAAAAAGACTGATAATTAATATCAATCTTAATTCTTAATGTGGTGCCGACAAACGGAATCGAACCGCCAACCTACTGATTACAAATCAGTTGCTCTGCCAGTTGAGCTATGTCGGCATTTAACATGGTGGGCGCTATAAGGATCGAACTTACGACCTCTTCCGTGTGAAGGAAGCGCTCTCCCACTGAGCTAAGCGCCCAATAGTAATCAAATTTGGTGGGCCTTAATGGACTTGAACCATCGACCTCACCCTTATCAGGGGTGCGCTCTAACCAACTGAGCTAAAGGCCCGCATCTTTTAGACGCTTTATTATGATATAAAATAACTATAGGAAAATCAAGTAATATTTTTAAAAAAGTAATAAAAATGGTCTGCCTAATAAGGCAGACCATAATTTTTGAAATTCGAGATTATCTCTTTGAGAATTGAGGTGCTCTACGTGCTTTTTTAAGACCGTATTTCTTTCTTTCTTTAGCTCTAGCATTACGAGTAAGCATTCCGTTTGCTTTGAGTGCTCCTCTATCTTCACCAGCAACTAATAAAGCCCTTGCAATACCTAATCTAATAGCACCAGCTTGGCCAGTATAACCACCACCGTTTACAAAGCACTTAACATCATATTTACCATCAACACCTAAAATTGCTAAAGGTTGTTTTAAATCAAGTACTAATGTTGCATGTGGAAAATATTCATTAACGTCACGATCATTAACAGTGATTTTGCCTTTACCAGCAGTAATGTAAACTCTTGCTGTAGATGATTTACGTCTACCTGTTGCGTAACTTACTTTAGTTTTAGCCATTATTATTTACCTCCTAAATTTTTAAAAGTTAATGGGGTAGGATTTTGTGCTGTATGTTTGTGTTCTTCACCAGCATAAACAAATAATTTCTTATAAATTTGTCTTCCTAAAGGTCCTTTTGGCAACATACCCCAAACAACTCTTTCAAAAAGTTCTTCTGGATAGTTTTCTAACATTTCCTTAAGTGTTCTAATTCTCATACCACCATTGTAACCAGAAACATTGTAATATTTCTTGTTAATTGGCTTATTAGTTCCACTTACACTAACTTTTTCAGCGTTGATTACGATAACGTAATCTCCACAATCTTGATTAGGAGTATAACTTGGTTTTTCTTTTCCCATCAAAACAACTGCTATTTCACTAGCAAGTCTTCCAAGTGGTTTATCTTTTGCATCAACAATATACCACTTACGAGTAATTTCTTCTTTTTTCAAATTTGTAGTTTGTCTATTCATAATACACATTCCTCCTTAAACTATAAATCTTACCGGGACTTAAATTTAAGACTTTAGTGTCGACTAAAATTATAGTAAAAATTCCTACAATAGTAAACAAAAAAATAAAAAAATATATATATACTATATATCAACACAATATCTTGTTAAAAATCAGCATGCTTCATAGTCAATTTACAAATTAAAAGTATAATTAATCATCAAAAATTATTCATTAATCTAAAATAATAATCCAGAATTTTTACACATTTTTTTAATAAATTACACCACGATTAACTATGATAACTGTATAAATAATCACTAAGAAAATCGATATTCAAAGATTTATAAAAAGCTATTTTACTTCCTCTTTTGCGCTCTTTATCGTCAGTTATCAAGCAAATAATCAATCCTATCAAGCCAGCTATAAAAGTTAAAAAGAATCATAGCCAAAAACCTTTAATTTTAGCAGTTTCCTCATTGTCAATTGTTTGACTATTACTACTATTTTCTGAAAGAGAATTACTTTTTATATATTCATTAAATAATTTTTCTTTTGCAGCTTTAAATTCTTCATCTGTGATTGTCCCATCTTCATGTAATTTTGTTAATTCAGTAATTTTATTGTTTAATTCGCTTATATACGTTCCCCATATACTTCCTTTTTATAATAAATATTTTTTGCATTATCGCAATTTAATTCTTTATTTGCCAACGATAACATTAATATACCGCCAACTTGGCTGCAAAATAAAACACATATAATTGAAATTACTTTCAATTCTTTTACGTCTTTTGCATTTTCAAATTTACTAAGTAATACACATCCGACAATAAGTGGAAATATTAAAAATCCACCAAAATCACGCCCATTATAATAAATACTCTAGTAGTTTGTTTCATTTATATTTATATTTTAAGATTCTTTATATAATTAATTAATTCTTCTCTTATTTCGTTATTAGCAAGCGAAGTATCAATTACAGCTTTTAAAAATCCGAATTTATCTCCGCAATCATAACGACATCCTTCAAAGACTTGATAATAAACTTTTTCTTTTTTCATTAAGGAAGCAATAGCGTCAGTAAGTTGAATTTCTCCACCCTTACCTTTTTTAGTGTGTTCTAATTCATCAAAAATATTTGATTTCAAAATCCATTTTCCTAAACTTCCGTAATCACTAGGAGCTTTATCTAAATCTGGTTTTTCAACAATGCCTTTTAATGCAAATAAACCATTTCCTAAATCTTCTTCGATGTCCATACATCCATATCTATTTATATATTTATGTTCTACTTTTTGACCGCCAACAATTGTAGCGTTAGTTTTATTAAAAGCATCAATTAAAGTTTTAATAGGACTAACTTTATCAAATAAAGTTATATCATCACCACAGCAAACTACGAAATTATTATTACCAATAATTTCTTTTGCTTGTAATACGGCATGCCCTAATCCTAATTGTTCTTTTTGTGTAACATAAAAATAATTAGCTTTTGTGGCAATATGTTTTATTAAATCAGCGTATTCTTTTTTATCATGTTCAATAAGATCATTTTCTAAAGCTAAATTTCTTTCATAGTACTTTTTAATATCTTCTTTTTCATCGTTTACAATAAAAACAATGTTGGTGATTCCAGCTGAAATAACTTCATCAACTATATAGTCAAGAGTAGGTTTATCAACAATATTAAGCATTTCTTTAGGAACGCCTTTAGTTATAGGCAAAAATCTTGTGCCTTTTCCAGCACATGGAATTACTGCAAATTTTACTTCATTATTCATGTAATTATCTCCTAATTTTAAATTTTTAGTCGAGTTTTGCAAGGTTTTTATAAAAATTAAACGGTTTTATTTTCTTCCTTAGATAAAGTAACTTTTAAGTAATAAATTTTCTTAATTAATATAACACTAGATGTAACAATTAATCCCATTAAGAAGAAACTAAATAGATAAAGGATATAATTTACTATCCAACCAAGTTTAACCCAAATCTTTCCAAATACAGGCATATTAGATTGAAAGAATGGCGAGATATAAAATAAAGATGCTATATCTGGATCATATAAAGGTGTATTTAATACATTTTTATAATTTAATAATATTTCTCTTCCATCAGGCCCAGTAAAAGGTCTTATAGGATAATTAACTCCTCCAGCGTAATGTAATATTGTATTTAAAATTTGAGCTATAACAGTTATAGAGAAAAATACAATAAATGATTGAGAGAAATATCTTAATGTTTTTTTATCACTACCAATATCATAGAAATTAATTAAAATAATTGAAATCATTAAAATTAATACATGCCACAAGAAAGATCTAAATACTTCTATCATTCTTGGCCATCTACATAATTGACCTTGTCCAAATAATAATGGGAAAATTCCACCAATAAAGCCATAAATAGCTAAAAAGTAAACAAAGGTCATCTTAATATTCTGCTTTTTAATAAATGGTAATATTATACATATATACATTGGAACAGAACAAAATTGGAAAGGAAAACTAGAAAAATCATAATGCCCAAGAGCTATATATCTTGTAACTTCATGATAAATTTCTAATCCAATTAAAAGAATTCCTATACCATAAACTATAAAATCAACTAATTTGCTATTATTTTTCTTTTTTAAATATACACCACAAAAGCCTGTTAAACAAATTGCTACTAATCCAAAGAATACAAAAAGAATTGGAAATAAACTCCATGGTTTAACTATTGGCTTATCAAAACCTTTAGAAAGTATATTTATAAAAGTTAAATTAGCAAAAGTATTATAATTCGACATTGTGATATACGTTTTGAACGTCTTCGCAATCATCAAGAGCGTCTAATAAATCTTTGAATTTTCTTAGATCCTCTTCTTCTAATTTAACTTTATCATTAGCTAACATAGTAACTTCAGCCATATCAAAATCAGTAACATTATTTTCACCTAATACTTCTTTAGCTTTATCTAAATCATTTGGTGCACAAATAACTTCAGCTTTTCCTTCTTCTAAAGAAATGCTTCTTACATCAACATCACCGAAAACTAATGCTTCTTCTAATTCTTCTTCAGTACCTTTCCAATCAAAAGCTAAAACAGCTGCTTGTTCAAAATTATAAATAACACTACCTAAGTGTCCGCCTTTTCTTGTAACAGCAGTTCTAACATTAACAAGTGCTCTATTTGTATTATCAGTTAAAGTGTCAATAATTAAATAACTACTTCCTGGTCCAAAAGCTTCGTATCTACCTTCAATATAGTTAGTAGCATCTCCACCTTGAGCTTTCTTAATAGCTCTTTCAATAACATCTTTTGGACAAGATTTTCTATATTTATCAATAGCAGCTCTTAAAGCTAAGTTGCTTTCTGGGTCAGGTACACCTCTTTTTGCGGCCATATATATTTCTTTACTAGCACGCATATAAACAGCACTTTTTTGTTTTGCTGTTGCAGCCATAGCGGCAGCTCTAACTTCAAAATGTCTACCCATGTTTTATTCTCCTTTTAAATCTATAATATTTTACTACTTTAAGCCATTGTTGTTAATAAAAAAGTAGTTTTACCACTATCTATATTATATATATTAACTTAATAAAAAACTTTTTTTAAGAATAACGCATTACTTGGAGCGGTATAATTAACAATTTTTCTATCATGAACATCTAGATTATTTTCTATAAAAGTATAATCTATTTTTCCTAAACCAATTTCAATTAGTGTCCCCACTATTTTTCTAATCATATATTTCATAAAACCATTACCAGTAAATGAAATTTCATAAATATTTTTTATTTTCTTAAATTTAATTGAATAAATTGTTCTTTCAAAATCATCATAATCATCAGGTTTAGATGTAAAGTTTTGATAATTATGTTTCCCAATAAAATAACTTGCGGCTTCCTTCATTTTTTCTATGTCTAATTTATTATTAATATAAACATATTTACCTATAAAAATGTCTAGCTCAACTGTACTAATTAAATAAACATATGTCTTCTTTTTTGCAGAAAATCTACTAGAAAAAGTATCATCTACAATTTCACAATTTAAAATTTTAATTGAGTATGGAAGGGTTTTATTCAAAAAAACAGCAATATTATTTGGTTTAATTTCTTTATTTGTATTAAAATCAGCAACTTGTGCTAACGCATGAACACCTTTATCAGTTCTTCCACTAGAATGGATAGTTATATCTTCGTTAAAAAGAATTTTTAAACAATTTTCAATATTGCCTTGGATAGTATTTTTATTTGGTTGCTTAGCGTAACCATAATAATCACTTCCGTCATAAGAAAATACTATTTTATAGTGCATTAGAAAGTGCTCCCTTTTGGAATTTCTCTAAAAATTGTTTCTAATAAATTTATTCCAACACTATTAGCAAAAACAGATATAGTTATAAATCCAGCAAGTAATATCAAAATAGAGATAATTAAAAATAAATCAGCTTTTTTAAATGTAAGGACTCTATAACGGGTTCTTTTAGCATAAGGATCATACCCTCTAGCGTTCATTGCTAAGCTTAAATCATCACTAATACTAAAACAGCTTACTAATAAAGGTACGATTAAAGTTGTAATTGATTTAATTTTTCTAGAAATTAGACCTCGATTATAATCAACACCCCTACTTTTTTGAGCTTTCATAATACGATTAGCTTCTAATAATAATGTTGGGATAAAACGTAAAGCTAATGACATAGTCATTGCAACGACTTGAGTTGGAATTTTCAATAATTTTAACGGATATAAGAGCCATTCAAAGCCATATGTAATGTCCATAGGAGTGGTAGTCGCAGTAAAAATCATCGTTAAAGCAACCATCATAATAAGTCTAATTAATACCATAAAGGTATTCATAACTCCTTCCCAATAGATGATATAGCCATTACTAAAAACTATCATTTCATGTAAATCAGTTTTTCCGTTATAAGGTATAAATACATTTATAATAAGCAAAAAGATGGCCATAAACCACATAAACTTTAGACTCTTAAAGAAATCTAAAAAAGACAATTTAGATATAATCATAAGTGTGGCGATAACTAAAACTAATATAAGTAAAACTGCATATGTGTTCATGAAATTACCATATGGTAAAAAGCACATAACCATAAAAGCGATTAAACAAAATATTTTTAATCGTGGATCGGCTCTGTGAATTATAGTGTTGTAATTAACATATTTTCCAAAAACATTAGTCATGTTTTACCTCATAAATTAAATCAATTAATTGATCAAAAGTGTCTATTTTTTCTAAATTCCCTGCAAAACCCTTGTTTTTTAATAAATTTTTAACTTTATAAAATGTAGGAATTTCTAAAGATAGCTTAGATAAATCTTTAGTATTAAACAATTCAACTGGGGTTGTTTCATCAATCAATTTTGAATCGTTTAAAACAAAAACCTTATTAGCATAATTCATGACGACATCCATATCATGCGTAACTAATATAATAGTTTTTCCTTCATTATGTATTTTTTTAACCAAATTCATAATTTCAATTTTACCATTTGGATCTAATCCAGCAGTTGGTTCATCTAAAACTAAAATATCAGGATCGCTTGCTAAAACACCTGCTATTGCAACCCTGCGTTTCTCCCCACCACTAAGTTCAAATGGACTTCTTTCAAAATATGATTCATCAATATTAACACTATTTAATGATTTAATAGCTCTTTGTTTTGCAATATCTGGTGCTACTTTAAAGTTTAAAGGCCCAAACATTACATCTTTTAAAACAGTTTGTTCAAACAATTGGTACTCTGGGAATTGAAAAACCATACCAACTTTTTTTCTTAGTAAAAAGGCTTTCTTGTTAGCTTTTTTAATCAAATCGTCTTCTTTAAAAATTTTCTTTTTTAATTTTTTATCCGATGTAACAATAAATTCATCAATTTTAGTAAAACCTTTAGTTGGTTGTAAAAGTCCATTAAAAGTTTGAATTAAAGTGGATTTGCCACTCCCTGTTTTTCCAACAAGTGCAACAAAATCTCCTTTTTCTATCGAAAGAGAAATGTCTTTTAATGCCTCAAAATTATCTAATTTATTGACATTATATGTATAAGAAACATTATTTACTATTATTTGCATAAATAATCACTCAATTCCTCTATGCTTTTAATATTAGTAGGTATATTCATGCCCTTTTCTTTCAAAGCTTTTTTAACTTTTAAAACAAAAGGTAAATCCAAACCTAATTCTGCTAAATCATTAGTGTTTTCAAACACTTCAAAAGGAGTTCCTTCTTTATAAATATTGCCTTTATTAAGTAAAATCACATAATCACTAAGATAAGCTTCTTCAACATCATGAGTAATAGAAATAAAAGTAAGATTAGGATTAGCTTTTCTCATGTTAAAAATTAATCTTTTAATTTCTTCAACTCCTTCAGGATCAAGCATACTAGTAGCTTCATCAAAAATAATAATATCTAAATTTAGAGCTAAAATTCCAGCAATGGCTACACGTTGTTTTTGGCCACCACTTAATTCACTAGGCTCTTTCTCTAAATATTTCGCCATGTCTACTTTTTCAGCGTATTCACGAACTATTTTTTGCATATTTTCATGTGCAACACATCTATTTTCTAATCCAAAAGCAATATCATCTTCTACTGTTGAGCCAATAAATTGATTATCAGGATTTTGAAATACAATGCCAACAGTTTCTCTTATTTTTTTGGTATTTTCTTCACAAAGTAATAAATCATTAATATAAATTTCTCCATGCATAGGTTCAATTAAATATACTAAAAGTTTAGCAAGTGTTGATTTACCACTGCCATTATGGCCTATCAAGCAAACATATTGTCCTTTTTTAATATTAAATGAAATGTTATTTAAAACAGGCTCATTTTCTTGATAAGAAAAATCTACATTTTTAACTTGTATGGCAAACTCACTCATCTTTTAAGCTTACCTCAACAACTCTTCCTTTATATTTAGTTAATTTAACGCCTGCTAATTCTAAAAGTTTTACACTAGCACGAGAAGATAATTGATCTTTATATTTATCACTTAAATAAACAACTTCTTTAATACCTGTTTGAATAATTGCTTTAGCACATTCATTGCAAGGAAATAATGTAACATAAATTTTACATCCATTAAGTCTAGACCCATCACGTGTATTTAAAATAGCATTAAACTCAGCATGACAAACATATAAGTATTTATTATCTAAATCTTCACCTTTTTCCCAGGTTAAGCAAGAATCATCACAGTGTCTAGGCATTCCATTATATCCTATAGATACAACTTTATTATCATCATCAACAATACAAGCGCCAACTTGTGTGGAAGGATCTTTACTTCTTTTAGATGTTAAAATGGCTATACCCATAAAGTATTCATCCCAAGTTAATCTGTCCATAATAAATCCTCCTTCAAAGCTATGACTATTTTACACTATTTAAATGCTTTCTGTTATAATATATTTTATGAATGTACTATTCTTCTTGACTCCTAAGAGTCAAATCAAATATGCGACAAGTGATATGTCTGTAAGACAAGTTTTAGAAATTCTAGAATTTTATAGATATTCAGTTATTCCTTTATTGAATAAGAATGGTAGATATATAGGTACAATTAGTGAAGGCGATTTACTTTTCTTTTTAAAAGATAATCCCTTTTCAACTATTGAACAATTTAATAATGTTTCAATAATGCTAGTTAAAAGGCATTTTGATTATCTTCCAATTGACAATTCAAAAGAAATATCTAACCTTATACAAGTTGCTTATAATCAAAACTTTGTTCCAGTATTAGACGATAGTTTAAACTTTATTGGAATCGTAACTAGAAAATCTATAATTAATTATTTATACACAAACGAATAAAATATTAGACTTCCCTGTGAACCCCAAAATTAAAACTTAATTATTGGAGGTTAGCTTTATGAAGATTTCTTTAGAAAAAAAGAGGGAAATTATTTTGGTTGAACACTTGGAATATCACATTCCTTTGTGTTATTTGGCAAGAAAATAT
>JALEXS010000039.1 GCA_022780025.1 Mollicutes bacterium
ATATTTTCTTGCCAAATAACACAAAGGAATGTGATATTCCAAGTGTTCAACCAAAATAATTTCCCTCTTTTTTTCTAAAGAAATCTTCATAAAGCTAACCTCCAATAATTAAGTTTTAATTTTGGGGTTCACAGGGAAGTCAACTATTTTTATTGAATTAATAAAATTGCATTATTAATTATATTGTATAAATTAATACCAATAATACCAAAAACTGTAATTATATAAACATATAAAATTGCTTTTTCAGATATCTTTTTATTTAAATAAGAACCTAATAAAGAGCCAACAATAGCTACAGGTATTAAGCATAAAAGCATATACCAATCCATATTAGAATTGAATAGTGATCCATTTATCATAGTTGTAATAATTTTAGATGTTTGTGAAAATACAATAATTACTAAAGAGTTAATAGCTGCTTGTTTCATATTCATAGAGAAGAAGAAGCATAACACAGCAACATTAATTGGACCTCCTCCAATACCTAAGAAAGAAGAAATAATGCCTAGACATAAACCTATTATTAAAATAACTATAAAATTAGTTATCTTTAACGCTATTCCTTTCTTCTTTAAAAATAACATATAAAAGATAACAAAAATTAATAATAAAATTAATATGATAGATTGAATAATTATCAACCAATTTTTATTTGAATTAGTCTTGACTAAGTCAAATAAAAAATTCCCTAATATACCCCCAATAATTGATCCAACACCTAAAAATATTGACGATTTATAGTTGTCAATTTTTTGCTTAGTTATCACACTTTTAATAACACTAGTTAAAGCTACAGCTAAAACACAAAACGAACTTAAAAAATTAGCGATATTAGCATTATCATAATAATTAAAAGCATCTAGAGCAGGCCTAATAATAACGCCTCCTCCAATACCAGCTAAACTACCAACAGTAGCAGCAATCATTACAATTAAAGAGAATATAAAATAATACATATTAATAAGGATATCATAAAATTGAGAGGGATTAACTCCCTCTCAATAAATACTTTTTAATTTAAGATAATTATTTACCTAAAACAGTTTTACAAGCATCGATTAAATAGCTAAATACGTTTGCTTTGTCAGCAGTAATATTTTTATCTACTTTTTCATTACTTAATTTACCTTGTCTAATGTTTTCTGTGTATTTTAACATTCTTCCATCATTATATAAATCAAGTTGTTGTTGAGCATTTAACCAAACAGCGATATCTGTATTCATTGTATTAGCACTAACTTGTCCACCAGTACCTTTTTCAATATCTTTACAAGTTTCTGTTGGATTATCATGTCTAAAGTTCATACCACCAACTAAACCGATCATGAATTTTTTGAAAGAATCTTCATTCTTTTCTAACCATTTTGTATTAACTGCATAAGTTGATGGTTGATAAGATTCTGATAAGTGAGTAGAAGTTCTAGCAACTGTCTTAAATTTATCTTTTTGTCCTTCAAGAGCTGTAGCAACTGGAGCAAAAGCAACTGCGAAATCATATTGACCATTTGCCATTGTTGTTGTTAAGTTTGAGTTTGTAACGTTAGCTAATTTAATTTCATTTTTAGTATCATATGATGTTAAACCTTCAGGTAATTTAGCACCTTTATCATCTGCATACCAAACTTTTTCTCCATCACCAAGTTTACTATTAATTGCAGGAACTAAAGAAGTAGTAAACCATTGGAATGGGTTAGTAGTGAAATCTAAAGCAACTGTGCTAGTTTTTAAAGCATTACCAATTTCTTCTAATGTTGATTCAATAGTTAAGTTTTTGCCTTTTCCATTGTTATAAGCAATTAAACGATCATCATCAGTTAAATTATCTAAAGCTGCAATTTTAATTTCTTGATTAGTTGTGAAATAGTTCCAAGCAACACCGCCGCCCATGAAAGAAACATCAAGTTGTCCAGCAACAACTTTAGTAGCTAAAGCAGGTCCACCACCAACTTCAATTTCAACGTTAACGCCAGCTTTTTTGAAATAATCTCTGTAGTAAGCAGAATATCCAGCACCTGCACCTAAATTAGCATGTAAGCCGAGTCTTACTGTTGGTAAATTATCATCTTTTCCACCACAACTAGCTAAAGCACCGCCTATTAAGCTAGTTGCACATAAAGCAACAAATAATTTAATTTTTCTCATAATTTTCTCCTTTTTAAATTATCTTTTTTATTTTTAACAAATTCACTTTGTTAGTTCCTAATTAATGTCTAGAACTGTTAAGATACATTTTATAGACTACATCCCAAATATAATTACGATATTCCTGGAATTTAGGGTCTAATTTTGTAGCTTGTGTTCTAGGATAAGGTAAATCAATATTAATAATTTCTTTAACTTGTCCTGGTCTAGCACTCATAATAATTACTCTAGAAGCTAATAAGACACATTCATCAACATCGTGAGTAATGAAGAAACAAGTTTTTCTTTCTTGTTCCCAAGTTTTTAATAAATCTTCTTGAAGTTGAGATCTTGTTTGAGCATCAAGAGCACCAAATGGTTCATCTAATAAAAGAACTTCACTATTTAAAGCATAACCTCTAGCAATAGCAACACGTTGTTTCATACCACCAGATAATTCTTTTGGATATTTATTTTCAAATCCATTTAATTGAACCATATCAATATATTTTTTAGTAATAGCTTCACGTTCAACTTTACTATATCTAACTCTTTTAGTAGCTTGACGTGTAACACCATTTTCATCTGTAACCATTACTGGTTCCATTTCTTTAGTTTCTTTATTTTTCTTAAAAACAGGGACTTCATGTTTAATAAATTTAGTTGAATACATGACATTCTTTTTAACTGTTAACCATGGAAATAAAGCATATTGTTGGAAAATAATTCCTCTATCAGGTCCAGGTCCTAAAATAGGTCTACCATGAATTGTTGCACTACCTTCTGTAGGTTGTTCAAGACCAGCAATTATATTTAATAATGTTGTTTTACCACAGCCAGAAGGGCCAACTACACAAATAAATTCATTCTTTTTAATTTCTAAATTGACGCCATTTAAAGCAATAACATCATCGCCGTTTTGAACAGGATAAATCTTTTTAACGCCATCAATTTTAATAACTACATTATTATTACTCATATTATTACCTCAAAATTACTTCCATCTTGTTAAACGTTTTTCAGCTAAAAGTAAGAGCTTATCTAATAAAATACCAACAAGACCGAGTATTATAATACCCATAATAGCGCCATCCATCTCAAGGTTACTTCCTTGTGTTTGAATAAACGCCCCAAGTCCATAAGTAGTACCAGTTAATTCAGAAGCAACTAAAGTAGTCATAGCAGCACCAACACCAAGTCTCATAGCAGTTAAAATAAATGGGAATGAGCTAGGAACGATAACTCCTAAGAATAAATTTCTATCTTTAGCACCGAATGTATAAGCAGCTTTTACTAAAGTTAAATCAACATTTCTAACACCTTGATAGATTGTAACAGTCATTGTTAAGAAACAAGCTAAGAAGATGATGAAGTATTTTGGAGCTTCACTACCAAATGAAGAAAAAGCAGCAACAACGATTGGAACATAAGCAATAGGTGGAATACATCTTAAGAATTGAATAAATGGATCTAAGAAAGCTCTAAATGGTCTATACCAAGCCATAATGAATGCGATTGGAATAGAAAGTAAAATAGCAATTCCATAACCAACTAAAACTCTTTGACATGATGCACCTAAGTGTTTCCATAAGAAGAAGCTACCTTCGCTACTTGCCATTTTAGTAAATCTATTAAAGACTGTAATAGGATCAGATAACCAGCTAGTTTGTCCATTATTTTTAGCGATAAATGAATATAACCACCAAATAAAGATAACAAATAATACACCAATAACACCAACTAAAATGTTTTTCCAAGTTGCCCATAAAGAGAAATCTTTCATCTTTTTAGGACCACTAGTTTCAACATCATTTACAGGTTTACTAAGGTGAGCTAAATCTACAGAATCTATCTCTTTTTGTCTTTTTTCCTGCAAATCCTCAATAAATTTTAAGTTTTTTAACTTCATATATATTCCCCTTTTATATAGTTAAATCCTTTGGTACCCCAATTCTTGCATCACAATGTTTTTGTAATAAAGAAGCAGGAAAATCTATCGAACAAGGTCCAAAACTTGCTCTTCTAATAACTGACTTATGCCAATCTCTAAAGCAATAAAGTCTAATTTTTTTACTATTAAGAATTTCTTTTAATCCAATTGTTACACAATATTTTGGCATTAAATAATATGCACCATTATATTCATCCATTGAATTTACAACTCTAGTTTCTTCACTAATTTTTTGAACTCTAGTAGTTGAATTTATAAATTCTTTATAACTTATATTTTCGTTTTCAAATGGAGGTTCATTAAAAGCCATATGACCAGTAATACCAATTCCACCAAAACAAATATCAACTCCACCATGATCTTTTATAATATTATCAATAAGTTCAGCATTATCTTTAGTAGGAAATACTCTTTGATTTTCAGGCATAATTAAATCTTTATTTATCTTGTTATAACATAATTCATACATAATACCTTTAAAAGAAAGAGGATTATCCATTGTTAATAATTCATTATTTTCATCTAAATATTCATCCATATTAATAAAAGTAACATCTTTTAAAGATACATTATTTTCATTAATCATTTTTACAAAATATTTGTATTGACCAACAGGTCCTAAAGGACAAATAAATAAAGTTCTTTTATGATTTTTATTATTTAAAACGATAGTATTAAACATTTCTTTAGCCATAGCTAAAAATGTTTCTTCTTTATCTTCAAATATATCAATAGGAATTGCACCTTTTTGAATATCAGTGCCTTTTATATAAAGAAAATCTTTATTTAACATACTTTAATTAAACTCCTTACTATCTTTCATACATAAATGTACACTAGGACGTTTAAATGTCATTGGAAGAACTAAGATATTAGGATTATCACCAACATATTTTTTAGCATCTTTAATAGCTTCTAAAACAGTTGATCTAGTCTTCATACCCATTTCTCTAGCTGTACCAGGAGCTTTTGCACCTACTATATAAACTGCTTTACAATCTCTTTCAGCGATATGAGCACAAGAAATCATAGAGAAGCAGTGATATGGATGGAAAGCATAATTAAATCTATATAAATCAAAATATTCTTGAGTATTCATTACTTTATAATAATCTTCAATTTCAGGTAATGTATTTCCATGTTCTTGGAAATATTCATAAACGGGTTTCATTGCTGGGAATTCTTCATCACCAAAATCACCATCACATTGAGCTAAAGCAATAATAACTGGATTTTCGCTCATTACTCTTTTTAATCTAATAATTTGAGCGCTAATAGCTTGTTCAACTAAAATTGGGTTTCTACCTTGTCTACTACCGTATTGGAAGTCATTAGGTAAACCAAATACGACGATATCATATTTTTTCTCAGCCCATTTGACATAAGTTCTTTTATCAGCAATTTCCCATGTTATAGGTTCAATATCTTTAGCATATCCAGCATAAACTGCGATTTGATGTGAATTACTATCTAAAACTGCGTCGACGGTAAAGAATTTTTTACCCATACAGACTTCCATCCAATCACCAATAGCATCAAACTTTTGTCTCATTAATGAATGAGATGTAACTGGAACAAAGTCTTTTCTATGCATAACTTCAGGACAATGATGAGAAGAAATACATTCCCAATTAGAAATACCAGTAGCACAGTGTTTATAACCACCACTATAACCACCATAAGGATTTCCTTGAACGTGTCCGATTAAAAATGCGATATCTGCATCATATACATATTTATTAATAACAACTTTTGCATTAAATTTAGGTTCATGACCTAAATCAACTAAATGATCCCAATCTTCAGAATCATGATTAATAATTTGACCTTTTGGATAAAATCTATCAAAAATAGCATCACCTAATATTTTTCTTATTTCTTCAGGTTTATTTTTTCTATGTAAACCATTTGAACAAATAAGCATAATATCTTTTTCTTCAACACCATTTTTTAAACATTCATCGATAATTAAAGGAATAGAAGTCTTTCTATGACTATCTTCTTGCATGCCACCTTTAACCTTATCAGGGAAAATAATTGCAACTTTACTACCTTTATGAACTTGTTTTGAAATAGGTAAAATACCAATTGGATTTAAAATTGCATTTAAAGTAGCTTCTTTAACATCTTTTAAACCTTCTGGATCTTTTACTGTAACACCAGTTTCAAATACATCTACATTTTCATCAGGTAATGTAACTTTAACTTTGCCATCACCATATTCTAATTCAATATCCATATTATAAACCCTCTTTATATGTATCTACGATTTCTTTAAAATCTTCTAAATAAAATCCAAAATCTTTTCCAAATCTAGTCAAAGCAATTAATCCGCCATCAAGTTCAGGAATTGATGCGATCATTTTTGCATTTTCAACTTTTAATCCACCGCCATAAACTACTTCAACATTAACTAATGATTTAATATATCTAGCAATATCTTGAATATATTCTTTATCTGGAGGTGTTTTACCAGGTCCAATTGCCCAAACTGGTTCATAAGCAATTTTAATATATTTTAAATCTACGTCTTTTAAGCCTACTTCAATTTGTCTTTTTAAAACTTCATATTTATTATCTTGTTCATCAGATGTTTCGCCAATGCAATATAATACATTCATTTTTTCTTTAGTAGCCATTTTAATTTCTTGGTTTAAAATGACATTTATATCACCATTATTACCACCTAAACTCATAATATAATTTAAATGTTTTCTTTCTTCACAATGACCTATAATAGTATCTGTAACACCTATTGCAGTCATTGATTTAGCTGTTCTAAAAGTGGTAAAAGCACCAAAATTATGTCCTTGTTCAACATCATCATAGTGGACACCTTGGCAGCCAATTCTAGTTTTGTTTGCAACTTCTAACGAAGGTAATAAATTTGATTCTTGAAAGAAAATAACGAAATTAAATCCATCTAAATTATCAATAAAAGAAGTGATGGTTTTTCCATAATCTTCTCTATAACCGACATTATTTACCCCACCAATAGAGGTTGGAATATCGAATCTTTTCAAGTTTAAAAAAATATTTTTCATAAATGTAAGCCCTTACATTTCATAATTTAACAATATTATTTGATAATTACAACAAAATAATTTCGATTTTATAAAAATTTTCTATAACAATTTACGAATGCAATATTTCCGAGTTTCGAACGAAAATATTTGGTAATAATTATTTTTTTCATAATTAAAACGAAAGCCGATATGTTAATTATCAAGTTTCGTTTCATAATAAAAATTTTTCGTTTATTTTTTTAAAACGAAAGTATATTATAAAAATATATAGGAGAGCAACATGAACAAAAGACAGTCAACAATTGTAAATTTAGTAAATAGTACAAATAAAATTTCAGTAACAACATTAGCTAATAAATTAAACGTTAGTGAAGTAACAATTAGAAAAGATTTAAATCTATTATCAAATTATGGAATCATCATAAGAGAACATGGATATGCTTTAAAAAAGAATAGCGTTGACATTCGTAATAGGCTCTCAGTTAATTATGATATAAAGACTAAAATTGCAAAAAAAGCTGCAAAACTCATAGATTTTAATGAAACTATTATTATTGGAAGTGGTTCTACATGTGCTCTTTTAGCTGAAGAAATTGCTCGTACTAAACCTGGTGTTACAATTATTACTCATTCTATTTATATAGTTGAACATGCTTCTAAACTTGGAAATAATAAAATTATTTTATTAGGTGGAGAATATCAAAATGACTCTCAAGTTATGGTTGGCCCTTTAGTTAGACTTAATGCAAAACAATATTTCGTTGATAAAATCTTTTTAGGAACTGATGGTTTCGTTAAAAATATTGGTTTTATGGGTAGTGATTCTTTAAGAACTGAAGCAATAAAAAATATGGCTGAATCAGCTAGAAATATCATAATGCTTACTGATTCTTCTAAATTTAATAAAATGGGTATATTAGTTCAATTTACTCAAAATAGTATTTCAAGATTAATTACAGATTCTCAAATTTCTAAAGAATATAGTGATTTCTTTACTTCAAAAGGTATTCATTTAGATATAATTGATTAGTTTCTTAATATTGTAATAGAAAAACTAAATTTCTTATTTTCATTAGGTTCTAATTTATTAATAAGATATCTATTTTTAATATCTTTATTTTCATTAATATAAGAAGCAATTCCCCACCAAGGTTCAATACATACAAAATTATTAGATGTAGGATTTTGCCATATTGCAAATAAAGGAGAATCGAATTGATAAACAAATCTATGAGATAAAGTAACAAGTTTTACTTCATTAGTTTTATTAACCATTACAATAGTGTCATATTTAGTAAATATTTCAGGTTTTAAATAAAATTTATTATATTCAAAAGTTTTATTATCTAAATTAATTAATCCATTTTCTAAAGGTAATAATTCAGTATTATTTTTAAGATCTATATAACATTTATCATTAGCTTTAATTCCTAAATGATTTCCAATAGAGAAATACATAGTTTTATTATCTAAATTAAAAACATTGAATGTAACTTTATATTTATCATCAATAATGTCATATTTAATAATTAATTTAAATTTATAAGGATAAAATTTTAAATCTTCATCATTACTTTCATAAGTTCCTAATAAACTATATTCATTAAGTTTAGTAAAAGTAAGGTTTTTATTTCTTATTAATCCATGTCGAGTAGGAATATTATATAAATTATTATCAATTTCATATTCATATTGTCCAATAATAGGGAAAATCATAACATCTTGGCATGGCCAGCCACCATCGTCAAGTTGATGAACAAGTTCTTTATTATCGTATAAATCAATTATAGAAGTTAGTGCTCCTCCAATTTCATTAATACCAATTTTATACTTTTGACTACTAATAAATTCCATACAAAACCTCTTTATCTTTCACTCGAAATAGAATAATATTTTTCCATTTCTAACTATCTTTTATACATTTAAAGTATGCTATAATAAAAAAGATTTTTAAAGGAGTTTTTATAATATGAAATTTAATAATTGTGACATATTATTAGAGAATGGTTATTCTAAAGGTACCTTAATTTTTAATGATAAATTTGAAAATATTACATCTAAAATAGAAGAAGATGGTTTAGATTATAGTGATAAATTAATTATTCCAGGATTATTCGATATTCATACACATGGTGCAGCTGGTTATGATTTTAATAGTGCTAAAACTCTCGATGAGATGCAAATAATTCTTAATTATTATATGTCTCATGGTGTTACTAGTGTATTACCTACCTTATTAACTGATACTGATGAAATTTATTTCGAAAAATTAGAAATGATTTATGAATTAAGTAAAACTAATCCAGTTATTAAAGGTATTCATATTGAAGGACCTTTTTTAAGTAAAGCTTATAAAGGTGCTCAACCTGAAAGTTGTTTACAACCTTTGAAAATAGAAAAATTTAATGAATATCAAAAGCATGCTCATGGTTTAATAAAATATATTACTATTTCTCCTGAGTTAGATGGATGCGAAGAATTTGTTAAAGAATTAGTTAAACAAGGTATTGTTGTTTCATTAGGCCATTCTGGCGCAACTTTTGATGAAGCAACAGTTGCTATTAAAGCTGGAGCTAAAAACTTTACTCATGTTATGAATGCAATGGCTCCTATTAATCAACATCAACCTTCAATATTAGCTGCGGCTTGGTATTATAGTGATTGTTATAACGAAGTAATTTGTGATGGAATTCATGTACACCCTGAAATGGTTGCTCTTATTCACAAAATAAAAGGTGGTAATAAAATGATAGGTATTACAGATTCTTTAATGGCTGCTGGATTACCTGATGGAAATTATTTTATAGGTTTTACACCAATATACGTTAAGAACCATGATTGTAGAATTGTTGGAAGTGATGTAAGAGCAGGATCGACATTAAATGCTTTTGATGGCTTTAAAAATGTTAAGCGTTTTTTAAATTGTTCTGATTTAGAAAGTAGCCATATTTGGAGTAAAAACCCTGCAGAACTCCTATATTTATTTAAAAATCATGGAAGTATTGCAATAAATAAATGTGCTGATTTTCTTGTTTTAGATAAAAATTATAATCTTTTAGAAACTTATATAAACGGTAAATGTGTATATAGAAAGGAGTCCAAATAATGAAAAACATTATTATTGGTCACGGCGGAGGACCAACATCCGTATTAAACGCATCTTTAGCTGGTGCAATAAAAGAATTAAAAGCTAAAGGTTTTGATGGAAAAATATATGCAGCTAGATTTGGTAGTAAAGGCTTATTAAACGAAGATTTTATAGATTTAACTAATATTTCTGACCACGATTTAGAAGTATTAATTCATACTCCAGGTAGTGCAATCGGTACTTCACGTTTTCCATTATATGATAAAGAATATGAACAAATAGTTGATGTACTTATTAAACATAATATAGGTTATGTTTTATTTAGTGGTGGTAATGGTAGTATGGATACTATCGGTAATATTTATAAACACGCTTTAAAAAGAGACTATCATATTGTTTGTGGAGGCATTCCAAAAACAGTCGATAACGACATATCTATCACAGATCATGCACCTGGATTTATAAGTTGTGCAAAATTTATTATGCAAAGTGTTTCGGATTGTGCTCAAGATATAAAAGGATTACCAATTCACGTTTCTGTTATTGAAGTAATGGGAAGAAATGCTGGATGGCTTGCAGCAAGTAGTGCTTTAGCTAGAGTTAACGAAGAAGATGCTCCACATATAATACTTTTCCCTGAAATTCCTTTTGATGAAGATAAATTCTTAAAAGCAGTAAAAGAAAAACATGATAAATATGGTGGAGTAATTGTTGTTGCTAGTGAAGGTTTAAAAAATAAAGATGGTAGTCCAATTGTAAAACCTGTTTATAAAACAGATAGAGCAACATATTTCGGCGATGTCGGAAGTCATTTACAAATGCTTATTATTGAAAAATTAGGTATTAAAGCTCGTAGTGAAAAGCCTGGTTTATTATGTAGATGTTCTACAGCTTTAACTAGTGATCTCGATTTAGAAGAAGCTCAACTTATGGGTAAAACAGCAGTTGATGCTGTATTAGATGAGAAAAATGGTTATATGGCTGGTATTAAAAGAATTTCTTCTAATCCATATAAAATTGAACCAATCTTAATACCTATTGGAAAGGTTATGTTAGAAGAATCTATTTTCCCTGAAAAATATATGAGCGAAGATAAATATAATGTCAGTAAAGAATTTATTGAATGGCTTAAACCATTAGTAGGCACACCAAAAGAAGCAATCAGTTTTGTTGATAAAAAATAGAAAAACCTTGCAAATCCCCTGTGAACCCCAAAATTTTTACTTATATTCAAACAGCAAATGTTTGTTTTCTAAATTCTACAGGACTCATATTATTAAGTCCAGTTTTAATTCGAACGTTATTATAGAAATAAATATAATCACTAATTTTTAACA
>JALEXS010000078.1 GCA_022780025.1 Mollicutes bacterium
TCACCTTTAATTGTAGCATCTATTTTATTATCAAAATAATTTATTACTTCTAAATAATCTTTAGCGGGTTTAAGTCCAGATGGATTAGCACTGGGAACTAATAATGGTTTACCAACTTCTTTAATAAGTCTAAGAACAAAATCATCTTTTGGTACTCTAACTCCTACAAATCCAGTTCCTAAATCTAGATAATTAGAAACATCTTTTTAATCTTTAATATTAAAGTTATAGGCCCTGGGGTAAATTTATTAATAATTTTTTGAGTAACTTCATTAATTTCAACAATATCTTTAACATCATCAAATGAAGTACACATAATAGTAAATGGTTTATCATCTGGTCTATTTTTAGCTTTTACTAATTTCAAATAATTATCATATTTATCATAAGTTACACCTAATCCATAAACAGTTTCGGTAGGAAAAGCTATTGTTCCATCATTTAATAAAATTTCTTTAGCTTCATTTAAATCACTTTTATTTAATATTTTCATCATAATTACCTTCTATAATTAAATAACGAGTTTTATCGTATATATCCTTATAAAAATTATATTTAATCTTTGTTATATCAAAATATTTATTAATTAAAAAAGTTAATCTTTCTTCTTGATCATAATTAATCTCAAAAGCCATTAAGAATTTAGGATTCATTACTTTTTTATGATACTTAAAATATGTTTCATAAAATATAGTTCCATCGTTAGAATAAACTGCACTTAATGGTTCATATTTTTTAACTTTATCTTCAATATCATCCATATTTGATACATAAGGAGGATTAGAAATTAAAACATCTAATTTTATATCTCGATCTATAATAGGTTCTAATTTATCACCTTCTAATAGAATAATTTCTTTGTTATATTTATTAAAATTATGTTTAGCAACAGTAAGAGCATCTTGATATTTATCAGTGGCAAATATAGTTGATAATGGAAAGGTTTTCTTTAAATATAAAGCAATGCAGCCAGAGCCTGTGCAAATATCAGCAATATATTTATGATTCAATTTATTATTATTAATAAGTTTAATAGTAAGATCTACTAACCCTTCAGTTTCTGGTCGAGGTATTAAAACATTTCTATTAACACTTATATTTAGATCAAAAAAAGGAGTTT
>JALEXS010000050.1 GCA_022780025.1 Mollicutes bacterium
TTGACTGTTTAAGGAGACTCTTACCACAGCTTTTCTTTTACAATTTTAATCAGTTAGATAACGCTTTGACGTTTCATTTCGCACAAGTATAAATTGAGAAAAGTATGTGGAATCCAGCAAATAAATCGGAGGTAAAATCATGTGTTACTACGTTGGTATTGATGTAGCCAAATTTAAACATGACTTCACTATTGTGACCAGCGATGGAGAAGTTATTTTGCAATCAACAACCTTTAAAAACGACTTTAAAGGTTTTGAAACAATTAAAGATTCTTTAGCAAATCTTGACCATTCTCAAGAAATCAAAATAGGCTTAGAATCTACTGGTCATTATCATAAAAACCTAGTTAAATTTTTAACCAAGCAAGGTTACCAAGTATCTATTTTGAACCCTTACTTAGTTCACAGTTTTATAAAAACAAGAACTTTGAGAAAGCAAAAGACAGATAACCTAGACTGCTTATGGATCGCAAAGTATCTACAATCAGAAGACTTTAAAGCCTATCAGTCTAAATTATACCCTTGTGAAGAACTAAAGTCTTTAACTAGAAGTAGAAATAAGATAGTTCGTGAAAGAAGCAACCAATTAGTAATAGTTACTAACTGCTTGGATCACATTTTTCCTGAATTTAGAGGCTTTTTTGATGGAAATTTATCAAAATCTGCCCTTGTTTTGCTATTTGAACATAGTACTGTTGATTCTATAAAAGGATTAACAGCAGCTAAAATTCAAAAAATCAAAGACAAACATAAGGGTATTAGAATTGGTAAATTCTTCGATATTCGAGATACCGCTAAAATTACTATAGGTGTACCAAATGATTCAATATCATTCATTATGAAACAAGCTATCAGTCAAATCTTTACATTTGATGAGATTTTAAATTCTTATGATGAACGCATTAGTAAAATCATGGACGAGCAAAATAGTGTTTTGGAATCAATACCTGGAGTAGGAAGAAATTCTGCTTCTTCGATTCTCGGTGAATACAACAATTTCCAAGGATTTCCTGATGCTGATAAGTTATTAGCATATGCAGGATTGGAATGTTCTAGATACCAATCAGGTGAATCTGATTATCACGGACGTATGGTTAAACGAGGTTCACCTTTCTTAAGATATACACTTATGAATTTAGCGATTTCATTAAAAAATCATAATGCAGTATTTAAAGAATATTATCTTAAAAAGAGAGATGAAGGAAAAAGCTATCGAGTTGCACTAAACCATGTGGTTAGAAAGTTTCTCAGAGTTGCTTTTAAACTCGTTTCTACTAATCAAAAATTTAACATAGATCAATAATAATTTTTTTCAAAGAACGATTGGTTGTTTTTTTCTACTAAACAACCTGTTTTTAATATGCAGTAAACTTAAATACAATTTTTTTCTTGATTTTTAATAGTTAGTCTCCATTAATATTTATCACGTAATGCTCTATTATAAGCAATCATTATATTTTTATAGAAATTTTCATCACTATAATAATCAATAGTTTTTAAAGCAGCATTTATAATAGCTGCTTTTTGAGACTCATTTAATTTTAAAATATAGTTAACTTTATCATTAAATTCATCTTGATTATTAAAATAAAAGCCGTTCTTTTTATCTATAACTACATTTTTTAAAAAATCAGCTTCTTTAGTTAATAATATTACTTTAGAAGCCATTGCTTCCATATAAGTTAAACCTTGAGTTTCAGTAACTGACGCATTTAAATAAATATCAGCTAAAGCATAATAATTTTGAACTTCATCTTGAGGAATTTTACCAGTAAAGATAACATCTTCACCAATATGTTCATAATCAACTAATTTCTTAAGATCTTTAAAATAAGGGCCATCCCCGACTATTAATAATTTAGCTTTCACATTATTTTTAGACATATAGTTATAAAAATATCTTACTAAAACATCAAAACTTTTTTCTTTAGCAACTCTACCTAAGCATAAAAATATCTTAGTATCATCGCTAATATTTAATTCTTTCTTTAATTTATTAATTTCATCTTTATTATTACTAGCATTTAAATATCTAGAAAAATCAAATCCAGTAGGTACTACATTAATATATTTATTAATTTTTAAAGATTGTAAATATTCTTTAGTAGCAACACTAGGAGCAATAATCTCAGTAGCATTATTAACATATCTTTTAGTTAATTTACGTAATAATTTCTTACTAAAAAAATCAAATAATTTCCATCCATGAGTTATATAATAAGTATAATTTTCAAGCATTGTATGGTATGTATAAACTAAAGGTATTTTAAAACGTTTAGCAGCACTATAGCCGATTAAACCAACACCATATTCAGTATTAACATGAATTATATCAAACTTAATTTTTTTTAATTCATCCATACTCTTCTTATTTCTAGGAAATACTAAACGATAACCATAAAGTTTTTTAAGTTCAGCACCTTTAATTCTAATTAAATTTTCTTCTTTATTAATAGCAGTCTTTTCTCCAGTCGTAAATAAATAAACTTCATGACCATATTTTTTTAAAGTATTAAATAAAGACGCGCAACTAGTTGCAACACCATTAATTTCTGGAGTAAAAGTATCAGTAAATATCGCTATTCTCATTCTTTTTTATTTCCTTTATCATCTATTTTATCATTTTCTTCATTATTTTTAATAGAATTTGCATCTTGTCGCTTTATTAATTTTAGCCTTTTAATTAATTCTTTTCTTTCTAAAGTCTTAGTTTCATAAATTTCATCACTACTCTTTTTTCTTTCATCATATGTTTCAAGTTGTAAAGTAACAAATGTATTATTATCAAGAGAATAGAATCTTTCAGATCTTTCAACACCTTTAGTTTTATAAGTAGAAGCTACAATCGCTCCAATTACAAAAGGAATATAATAAGTTAACAATCTCCAAAGTAACATTGCAGCTTTAGTTCCTTCCATTTGTACAAAAGATTTATCATAATAATTCTTAAATAAATTGGTAAAGATAAATTCACTAACACCTGCACTACCAGGAATAGGAATTAATCCACAAATCATAAGATGATAATTAGTAAATACAACTGATTCAAATATTCTATTAAATATATCGCTACCTGGATTATTAAAAGCATTCAATGATAAGCCAACAACATAAGGAAATGAATCATTAATTATTAAAACTAATAAAGTTACTATAAATATTAATATAGAAAAAGGAATATTTGATTGTAAACGTCTCATTTCAATACGGAAATTCTCTATTTGTATTCTTAATTCTAAACGTTTATTTTCTATATTATTTACTATATGGAGTTTACCTAAAAGGTTAACTCCATGATTTAATATGAAATTATGTAATGTTCTACTATAAGACATAATAAGCATACTAATAATCACAATAGCGTTTAATAAAAACCCTAATATAATAAATATAACTATAGGAATATTAACATCCCCAATAGAAATAATACCTATATCTAATACTTTATCTATTCTAAACAAAGAAATAAGGCCTAATATAAGTAAACAAGATTGATAAACTATATATTGCATAACTAAAACACTAGCAGCATTAGATATAGGTAATCCTTGCTTTTTAAATGTAATAGCTTGAGCAAATTGACCGCCACTATTAGAACCAGGTGTAATATCATTATAGAATGTACCAATTAAAGAATTCATTAATGCTTGATGATATTTATATTTTCTTGTATATAATCTAGCAAAGCAAAATAAAGCAAAAGCAGTTAAAGAATTTGATAAAACTAATATACCTAAAAATATAAAGAAATATTTAATATCAATATCTAAAATCATCTTACCAACTGCTTTAATAGTTGGCATCTCAACACCTTGATATTTAGTATTTCCTCTTAAAGAAAGAAATAAAACTAAAGTAGTTAAACCAAAAATAAGAAACAAATATAATAAGTATTTCCCTATTTTATTTTTGCTATCTTTCTTTTTTTCTAAGATATCTTTTCCTTGCATATAATTTAAAATCTTCTTTGAATTTTTAAAAACTATTCTAAATAAGAATATTTTTTAAAATTACTCCTTAATATTATATATTAAAGTTAGATAAAATTATTATTAATTTATCTAATTTTGATTAGCGAACGAACACTTGTTTTTCATTTCAAAAACAATTAATTCTTTTTTATTAAGATCTTCTTTAAACATATCTACCTTATTAATATCAAAAGAATCATAAGTTTTATAATACATTATTCCTTTATTAGCATTATAGCAATTACTATAGATTGTATATTCATACATATTTTTACTTACTTCACAGACTCCTTTTTGTTGCTCAACGCTTAATAAGATATGAAAGAATTGATTAACAGAAGTTTCTTCATCTAATCCAATTAATGCATTCACCTTAGTAAATAAAACTTTAACAAATCTAGACATACTAGATAAATCTCCAGGTATCCCAATAGCACCTTGTCCTCTAGAATAATCAATTAATTTAAGTTTTTTTGAAAATTCATTTTTAGGATTTTTATTAGACATCTTCATATAATTATTTACATTAAAAGATTGAATTTCAAAAGGTGGATTATTAGTTAAAACACCATAAGGATTATCAAATATTTTAATACCATCTTTTCTTATTTCTAATACTATTGATTGACGATTATCGCTTATTAAGTAATGTAATTGAGAAGGCTTTAAACTTTCACTAAATCCATCTAAAGTTACATTAATTTTCTTAAACAATGACTTTACTTCTTTTATATTTTGACAATTTATCAATATATAAGGAATAATCTCAAATGAGGTAATGTTTATCTTATTTTCTATATAATTATTATATACTGTATTACCTACAAAGTTTAATCCAGCAATACACAAGCCTTTTTCGTTCATTGCATCATAAAACAAAGGATAATCATTAATAACATGAGCTACACCAATCATTGCATAGTGATTATCGTTTGAATCTAAATATCTAAATTTAAAATTATAATTTCTAGGACAAATTACAATCGATTCGCCATAAGAAAAATCATAATCTAAATTACGACCGAAATAAAAATCATTACTATCAAATGCTAAACCAGTACACATAAATTAACCTCCATTACAATTATTTTAACAAATAAAGTTAAAGATGTATAAAATTATGTTAATATAAATACATGGAACAAAATGAAACACTATTTGGTATTAAACGCTTTATAAACAAAATTAGATTTTATAGTCAAAGCCTAGCAAGTGAAGAATTAATTAACGATCAATTAACTTTCGATGCAATATGTTATTGTTTAATAATGTTAAATTATTGTTTAGATCAATTAGATAAAAGCACGTTAAAAGAATTAAATTTAGAATTATTAAAAGAAAACGTTAATAAGGCAATTAAAGTTGGTGACTATATAAATATTGAAATTTTAGATAAATTATTGATTGATATAATACCTAATATTACTATTTAAATTTTAAAAAATAATCTAGGTTTTGCGAGGTTTTTAATTAAAAACCCCTAAAATTTGGTGGTAATCCACCAGATTTTTTATATCTATTCATCTGCTTCATCATTTCTTTTGATTGCTCATATTTCTTTAAAACTTTATTAATATCAGCAGCAGTTTTTCCACAACCTTTTGCAATTCTAACTTTGCGAGAATTTTTAATTATTTCAGGATGAATCTTTTCTTCATAAGTCATTGAATTTAAAATGATTTCAAAATTTTGCATTTCTTTTTCCGCCATTTCTTGTTGTTCTTTTGAAATTTTAGGCATACCTGGAATTAATTTTAACAATCCACCAAGACTACCAAGTTTTTTAATTTGTTTCATCTGATCGAGCATATCAATTAAAGTAAAATTACCACTAGTAAATTTCTCGACAGATTTTTTAGCTTGTTTTTCATCAATATTATCTTGAACTTTTTCAACAAGAGTTAAAACATCTCCCATTCCTAAAATTCTACTAGCCATTCTATCTGGATAGAAAATATCTAAGTCATCAAGTTTTTCGCCAACACCTATAAATTTAATAGGGACACCTGTTACTTCTTTAATTGATAAAGCAGCACCGCCTCTACTATCACCATCAAGTTTAGACATAATAGTACCGGTTAAGCCAAGTAATTCATTAAAAGTTTTTGCAACATTAACACTATCTTGACCAGCCATAGCATCAGTTAATAATAAAATTTCATCTGGATTAACTTTTGATTTAATGTTTTTAAGCTCATCCATTAATTTTTCATCAATTTGAAGACGACCAGCAGTATCAATAATTAACACATCATAATGAGAATTATAAGCTTCTTCTTTTGCTTTAGTTGCAATTTCTACTGGATCAACTTTATCTCCCATTGAAAATAAAGGAACATTAATTTTTTTAGCGATTTGACCTAATTGATCAATAGCACCAGGTCTATAAATATCACAAGCAGCAAGAAGTACTTTCTTTTTAAGCTTATCTTTCATTAATTTAGCAAGTTTACCTGCAGTTGTTGTTTTACCACTGCCTTGTAAGCCAACTAACATAATAATTGTAGGTTTACTTTTATTATAATGAAGTTCACTACTATCGCTACCAAGTAATACTATTAATTCTTCATTAACAATCTTAACAAGCATTTCACTTGGATTTAATTCTGTAAAAACTTTTTGTCCGATAGCTTTTTCTTTAATTCTATCCAAAAATGTTTTAACTACTTTATAATTAACATCTGCTTCTAATAAAGCTACTCTAATCTCTTTTAACATAGAGTCCATATTAGACTCAGTTAATTTAGATTCACCTTTAATAGTTTTAAATATTCGTTTAAATTTTTCAGTTAAATTTTCAAATGCCATAACTAATATAACTCCTTAAATATCTTTTCTTTAATCTCTTCATCAAGATTTTCTTCATCTAATAATTTATTAAGATTAGAATATTTTTCATTTAATTTTAATTTATTTTCATATTCAAATAAATTATTTTTAGCATGATTAAGTGCATCTGATATTGCAGTTCTAGAAATATGTAAAATATCAGATATTTCACTTAAAGATAAATTATATAAATAATATTTATCCATGATTTCTATTTGTCTAGGAGTTAATAAATTTTTATATAATTCATATAATTTATTAATATATTCAAATTCTTCAATATCACTCATCTTCATCATCTAATAACTCTTTACATAATCCATATAAATATTTATTTAAATCAAATACTTCTAGATCATCAATTTTTTCACCTAAACCCATAAACTTAACTGGAATATTTAATTCATCTTTAATAGCTAAAATAATACCACCTTTACTAGTGCCATCCATTTTAGTAATAACGATACCATTAATATCAATTAATTCTTTAAAAGCTTTAGCTTGTAATACACCATTTTGACCAGTAGTAGCATCTAAAACTAAATAGCAATCGATTGGTTCTTTAATTTCTTTAGCAACAACTCTTTTAATTTTAGATAATTCGTCCATTAAATGAGATTTATTTTGAAGTCTTCCAGCAGTATCAATAATTATTAAATCATAATTATTTTCTTTACCATATTTTACACCACTATAAGCAACACTAGCTGGATCTTCATTATCCTTACCAGTTACTATTTCTGTATTTAATCTATTAGCCCATACAATAAGTTGTTCTTTAGCTCCAGCTCTAAAAGTATCTGCAGCAACTAATAATACTTTTTTACCCATTTTAATATATCTATTAGCAAGTTTAGCAATTGAAGTAGTTTTACCAACTCCATTAACTCCAACTACTAATAAAACATGAGGCGTATGAGTAAAATCTAAATCAACAAAATTAGAATCTTCATCTTTATAATAATTAGAAAACATTTTAGTAATTAATAATTCATTAATTTTATTAGTATCAGTTATCTTTTCTTTTTTAACTGTATCTACTAAATCTTCAATAATATTTAAAGTAAAATTAACACCACAATCAGCTTCAATTAATATCTCTTCTAAGTCATTAAAATAATCTTCATCTATCTTTTTAGATTTGAATTTCTTATTTAATACTTTAATTCTATTAGAAAAATTTTCTCTAGATTTAGCTAATCCAGAATCATATTTTTTTACTTCATTTTCTGAATTTTGTCTGGATTCTGCAGGGTTTTCTAAATTATTAGCCTCTTTTTTCTTTCCAAACTTATCTTTTAAAAACTTAAATAATCCCATAATTATAATGTCGCCTTTTTACTTAATGCATCTTTAGCAGCTTTTTGTGCTGCTTCTTTTTTACTTTTACCAACACCTACTCCTAATACAATATCATTAAAAGTAACTGCTACTTTAAATGTTCTATCATGAGGTGGTCCAATCTCTTCTAAAGTCTTATATACAACTGATTCACGATATTCAGCTTGCATAGCTTCTTGTAATGCTGATTTATAATCTTTATAATCATCAGATTTAAAATTAATAACTTCATTTTCAAATACTTTAGTAATAAATTTAATACAAAATTCAATGCCTTGATCGATATACATTGCACCAATTACTGCTTCAAATACATCTTCTAAAATATTATGATTTTTACTAGCTTCTTCAAAACTTAAAGAATGACCTGCTCTAATAAATTCATCATATCCTAATTCTTTAGCAAATTTTGCTAAAGACATTGATTGAACCAAAGTAGATTTCATTCTAGTCATATCGCCTTCTTCCATTTCTGGATGATGTTTAAATATTAAACTAGCAACGACAAAACCTAAAACACTATCACCCATAAATTCAAGTCTTTCATAATCATGATGATGAGTTTTAGCATCACTATTAAAACTAGAATGAGTAAAAGCTCTTTCGTATAATTCTTTATTTTTAGTTTTAATATTAAACTTATTTAGAAAAATATTAATATCTTTCTTCATTATATCTTTTCCTTAATTTTATTGATTATATCAACATTTACTAATTTATAAGCTACATGTAAAGCACTTAAAAATGATTTAGGATCACTACTTCCATGAGCCTTAATAACTACACCATTAATACCAATTAACATAGCTCCACCAACGTTTTTATAATCCATTGTTTCTTTTAATTCGTTAATACCTTTTTTAGAAAATAAATAACCAATCATAGCTAATAAATTTCTTTTAAAAGCTTTTTTTAGCATACTAGACATTGCTTTAGCAGTACCTTCCATAGTTTTTAAGAAAATATTACCACTATAACCATCAGTAACTAATACATCTACTTCACCAAATAAAGGATCTCTACCCTCAATATTACCTAAAAAATTAATATCTTTATTTTCTTTTAATAATTTATAAGTTTCTTTATTAACTTCAGTTCCTTTTTCACTTTCAGTACCAATATTTAATTGATAAACACGAGGATTTTCTTGATCACTAAATAAAGATTTGTAATATATTGAACCCATTATAGCGAATTGATTTAATTCTTCTTTATTACAAACAGTATTAGCACCTAAATCACAGACTACAAATCTTTTATTTTTAATCATTGTAGGAAATGGAGTAATTAAAGCTGGTCTAATAATGCCTGGCATTCTTTTAATTTTAAAAGTAGCTGCAGTTAATAAAGCTCCAGTACTTCCTGCACTTATAAAAGCATCACAATTATTATCTAAATAAGTTTTAATACCTACCATTAAGCTAGATTCTTTATCTTTCATAGCACTCATTGGATCAGCATCCATTTTAACAATAGTTTTAGATTCAACAAGGTGAATATGCTCTGACTCATTAAAGTTTTCTTTTAATTCTTTAATTGAACCTATTAGATAAATATCAAGGTCTTTATGTTCATTTATAAAATTTTTAGTAGCTGGGATAGTAGCTTCTAATCCATTATCTCCACCCATCATATCAATAACAATTTTCATAACAAAAACTCCCCTATTAATTATAATAGAAATCGAAACATTATTCATTAATAATAAATTCATTAACGTTTATAAAAATTAACCTATTAAATGACAAACTAAACGCAATTTTTAAATTACCTTTTAATAAGTTAAAATAAAAGTGTCTTCTTTGCTGAAAATAGGAGGTTAAAAATGAAAAAAAACACAAAGAGGTTAACTGTTGATGATCGCCTTAAAATAGAGGTTATGGTTACTGATAGATCATTTACTATTTCTAAAATTGCTAGAATACTTAAAGTCAGCAATTCAACTATTTCACGTGAGCTACAAAGAAATTGCGAAA
>JALEXS010000060.1 GCA_022780025.1 Mollicutes bacterium
TAATACTCTTATCCTTTCATAAATATCTTTTCTCATTTGTTATTACCTCCGTGATGAGATTATAACAAAAAGAAAAGGAATCGTTAGAAACCAACATTTTCAACCGATAATTTCCAACAATTCCATTATGATATTTACAAAAAGTAACTTTATATGTTGTATAAGCAGCGATGCCTATTGTCGGAATCATGCTTATATCTACATTTCTTTTAGATAACACCATTAAACTAATAGGAATGATAAGTGCTAAATCCATAACCAACAAAATTTTAGTTGTAAATCGAAATAGCTTAAGTCTCTTCTTGTTCCTAATACTGATTTCATCGTATCTCCATGTTTTTTCCTTTGTAATAATTATTGTTCTAAGTGTCAATAGTATAAGATAATAAAAACTGATACTGAAATTCCATATAGCACTATATACTATCCCAAGAACCAGGTTATAAATTAAAAATACAAAAGTAGTAAAAAGTGAAAATCCAGAAAATAGATAGCTTCTTAATTCATAATCCTTATTAAGAGATTTTAATTGTTCTTTTAAATTCATCCTGCTCTCACACATTCTTTTATAATTTGAACTACTTCATCAATATTTTTATTACATTCTTGATCCAACCATTCTTTTGTTATTGCATTTATTCCTTCTAGATAAAATCGTATAATATATGATCGTTTATCTTTTTGAATATCAAAACGGTCCATTACAGCATTAATGGCACAATATATTCCATCGTACATGTTTTTTCCAAAGGAAATCGCATCAAATCTTTTCAATACAGTTTGATACAAAATCTTATTCTCTTTAATAAAAGTTAAGAACGGAATAAGAAAGTCTTCTGTAATAAAAATTAAATCTTCTTTTGGTGCTGACTTAATATATTCAAAAGTAACTCTCTGATCTGTAAAACGAGATAAAAATTGTTGTCCAACATATTCTGTTGTCTCAATCAGCAAATCTCCGATAGTTTCATAATGAAGATAAAAAGTGGAACGGTTTACGCCAGATGCAGCGCATATTTCTTTAACTGTAATATAATCAAATGCTTTCTTATTAAGTAATTCTATAAAAGCTTTGTCTATACGTATAGCTGTATTGAAATATTTACTCTCCGCCTTTGTCATCACTCCACCTCCTCTCCAACATGTTTATATTTTATTTATCAGTGATATCATTTGCCAACAACATAATATCATTCGCATATTTTTGCATGCCATTTTTTCTAATCTTCTTATAAATAGGAAAATTCACTCCAACTCCTATAATACCAATAATTCCAACTATAATTCCGCTAATGAAACTTGCTTGTGTGGCACCACCTATCACTCCTGTTGATAAACACAATCCAAAGCCAAGAACTAAAGTTGAAAGTGTCCCAAAAGTATACGCAAAAATCTCTGATGGACGTTTTGCCTTACGATCTAATTTTTTTAAAGCAACAATCTTTGATGTGTCCTTTAGTGCATATTGATTTGCGATTGATTCTGCATAAATTTTGTCTGTGTTCATATCTAGAACCTCCTTTATTTGATGGTTCTATCTTATCAATCACACTAATGAATATAAACGACACGAATAATTAAAAGTGTCGAGTTAAGAAATTTTCTACTTCACATATCTTCAATACAAATTTAAATTTATTAAACTTGACTGAGTTAACAGCATCCATGTTATATTGAATTTTTTATTTTTATGCGAACACGCACCACAAAGTTTTCAAAGAAAGGCAGTGTGCACTAGTACAAAGTCTAGTGTGTTATATCTCACTAGTTGTATACAAGGTCTTAATAAGCACGTACATAGAGATTACTCCAAGCTTTTTTCTAAAAAACGAGTTCAAGTTCGAACTGTTTGGTATAAGAGAGGAGACTCGAACTCCCACGATTTTACTCATTAGCGTCTGAAACTAACGCGTCTACCAATTCCGCCACTCTTATAAATCGTTTTCATTTTCATGATCTAAAGGATTAACATGAACAATGATATGTTTAACTTCTGAAAAACTCTTTAATACTTTATCTCTCACTTCTTCGCTAATATTATGAGATTGCTCTAATGATAAACTACCATTACAACTAATTTCAACTTCTATTAATATACGATTACTAATCATTCTAGTTCTTAAAGCATCAATATGATAAACACCATCAACACTTAATATTACTTCTTTTATTTTTATTAAAGTATTTTTATCAACTGAAGCATCTAATAAAATCTTAGAATTATCAATTAGGATTTTCATTAAACTAAAGATAATTATTAAACCTACAATAATTGAAGCAATAGGATCTATTATATATACATTCTTATTAGGTACAAAATAGATAACAAGTAAAGTAATTACTGATATAAAAGTAGATAAAGAATCACCTAAATGATCTATTGCTTGAGCTTTTAATAGATTAGATTTGGTTTTTTTAGAGTTATAATAAGTAAATATAAATAAGAACACTTTTATAAATAACGCAACTAAAGCCATTATTAAACCTATAAAATGTGAACCATTTTCGCTATATAAATATGATTTATTAATAATAGATATAATATTTTCATAAATTAAAAATCCAGTTGCGATCAATATAGTAGTAGCAAAAAATAAACAAATTAAAGATTCAACTTTTTCATGACCAAATTGATGAGAAGCATCTGCTTTTTTAGAAGATATTTTTCCACCAATATAAAAGACTGTGGAACTCACTATATCTCCTAAAGAATTAATTCCATCACTTATTAATGTTTTACTACCCGAAATAAAACCGCCAATAAATTTAATTATTGTTAATAAATAATTAAATATAATTTCTGTCAAGCAAACCTTTCTTACTCTAGCAAAATATAAATCTTCATTAGTTAAATTAGTCATACAATTTATGATATTATAATTTTTTTGTTTATCAAGATAAAATATTTTTCACTTTAATTTTATTAAATGACAAACTAAACGCAATTTTTAAATTACCTTTTAATAAGTTAAAATAAAAGTGTCTTCTTTGCTGAAAATAGGAGGTTAAAAATGAAAAAAGACACAAAGAGGTTAACTGTTGATGATCGCCTTAAAATAG
>JALEXS010000013.1 GCA_022780025.1 Mollicutes bacterium
GAACTAATTTTCTTCCTGTTTTCTTCTGTTAAATGTGACATACTAAACCTCCTTTTAGCCAACAGAATATTAAAATTATACTATTCTTAGACTAAAATCATGATTTAAATGAAAAACGGAATTAACTTTAAGAATTCATAAAACGCAAACTTATCTATATTAATATGTAGAAAATTTATATATTAAGTTATAAAATATTACTATGTTAATATTACTTTCAACTTTAAACAAAATTATTATTGTTTGCTCTATCATGGGTGGAGCGTTATTTTTATTATTAGTTGTATTTTTATTAGATAAAATGATACTTAAAAAAAGAAGATGTCGTAAAATTTTAACTGATGTTGAAAAGAAATATGAATACTTAAATTCATTGTTACTTGGACAAGATTTAAATTATATTCAAAGATTAGAAATAATTTCTAGAACTAATCTTTTATATGGTGATATCCATTCTACATATTTTAGAAGATTTAAAGAAATTCGTGATAATCAAGATCAATTATATCTTGAAATTTTAAATGAACTTAAGAGTTTATATGAGCAAAAAAATTATAAAGAATTTAAAAATTATTATAATGAAAGAAGTACAATTCTTACTCATTATGAAGAAAGCGTTAATTCTTTAGATAGCGATTTATACGCTATTATTAAACCTGAGGAAGATGCTAGACAGAATATTTTATTATTAAAAGAAAGATTTAGAGAAGTTAAATCTAAATATAATGCTAATGAGAATGATTTATCTTATTTACATGACTCTTTTTACAAAGTATTTGATATGATTGAAAGTCAATTCAATCAATATGATAGCTATGTAGAAAGTGCTAACTATGATGAAGCTTCATCAATGGTTCCTAAAATGAATAAAATTTTAGAATCATTATTAAATATGATGGACAAAGCACCAAATTATATTGATGAATTATTAAATGTTTTACCAAAAGAAATAGATGATATCACTAATAATTATCGAGAATTATTATCACTTGGCTATCCTTTAAGATCTTTAAATATTGAAGATATTATTAATTCCTTACATTATTGTGTTGAAAATTCTGTTAATAATTTGAAGAATTTAAGATTTTCTAATATTGAAGAGAATATTAAAAATATGCATTCTCAAATTAATGAAGTTAAAACTTCATTTGCTGATGAACAAAAATCAAAAGAAGAATTTGAATCCAATATTAAAAATAGTTCTGAACGATTTGTTTCTTTAGAAAAAGAATATATTAAGATCTCAAATACAATGGCAAAAATTAATAAATTTTATGTTGTTGATGAGAAACATTTACAAGATTTTAATAATTTATCGGATAAAGTTAATGAAGTTAGTAAAGAAAAAAGAAAGATGGAAGTTTATATTCATCAAAAAGATAGTATTCCTTACAAAGCTTTAGTTGATAGAATGTCTGCTCTTGATAGCGGAACTAATGATTTAAATGATAGAATTACTGCTTTTAAGAATTACTTAGCTACTTTGAAAAATGATTCTGAAAAAGCTTATAATTTAATTAATATTTTGTATTTTAAACTTAAAAATTATGAATCACTTGTTGATAATAACATTAATGATAAAACACTCGTAGATAATTTTAAAAATACCTTTAATGAATGTTATAAATATATGGATAATATTTATTCTATTATAAAAGTTATTCCTATTGATGTTAATGAAGCTAATATTAATGTTAATAAATTAAATAATCTATCTAATTCATTATTTATTGAAATTGATAAATTACTTAATTTCAAAAAAGAAGCTGAAAAAAATATTTTAATTGCTAATAAAGAAAGATATAAATTTACTGATGTTAATGCTCTTGTTGATCAAGCAGAAGATTTATATGATAACGGAAATTATAAACTTGCTTTTGAAATAAGTAACGAATCTATCGAAAAAATAAAACTTAAAGACGGGTATAATAGACAATGATTTATTTTGACAATGCTGCTACAACTAAAGTTAGCGAAATTGTTTTAAATACGTATTTAGATGCTGTTAAAAATGATTTTGCTAATCCTAGTTCAATTCATTATTTAGGAATGCAATTGACAAATAAGATCAATCATAGTAGAGATAATATTTTAAAGTATCTTCATTTAAATTCTGATTATGAAGTTATATTTACAAGTAGTGCAACAGAAGCTAATAATCTTTCAATAATAGGTTATTGCTTAGCAAATAAGAATCGTGGAAATGTAATTGTTACTACACATATTGAACATGCAAGTGTCTTAGAAACTTTTAAATATTTAGAAAAAGAACATGGCTTTATTGTTAGATATTTAGATATAGATGAAAGTGGTAATTTTAACGCTGAACAAGTCAATCAAACCATTGATAATAAGACAATATTAGTTGCTTTAACACCGATTAATAATGAGGTTGGTTTATATGTTGATGTTGAATTAATTAAATCTAAAGTTTCTCAATTTCCTAAATGTGTTTTACATTTAGATTGCTCTCAAACTTTAGGTAAATATCAATTTAATTATAACTTAGGAGACTTAATAACTATTTCCTCTCATAAAATTCACGGATTAAAAAGTATTAGTTGCTTAATCAAAAAGAAGAAGATTAGACTTAATCCAATTTTGGTTGGAGGTGGGCAAGAAAATAATTTACGTAGTTCAACTTTAGATGCTCCATTAATATTTTCTTTTGATGTTGCTACTAAAGAAATAATGGCTAATTTTAAAGAAAACTATGCAAAAGTCATATTAATTTTTAAATATTTGGTTGAAAAATTAAAAGAAATTCCTGGTGTAAAGTTACATTTATTTAAAAAACAAACAGTGTATATTTTAAATTTTTCAATCGATAAAAAAGCAAGTGTTGTTGTGGAAGCTTTAAGTAATAAAGAAATTTATGTTAGTAGTACTAGCGCTTGTTCTAGTAAAAAAGAAGCTCCATCATACGTTATATACAGTTTAACAAACAGTGAAAAAGAAGCTAAAAATTCTATTAGATTATCTTTTTCAAGTGAAAATACAATAGAAGAATGCGAAATTTTTCTTAACGAATTGAAAAATATTTTAAATACATTAAGGAGTTAGTTTATGGATTATAATACAATTATTATTCGCTTTGGAGAAATGTCAACCAAAGGCAAAAATAGAAAAGATTTTATTAATCTTTTAGCTAGAAACATTAAGAAAAATTTATTAGGTTATAATGATACATATTCATTAATTTTAAGACACGATCACATCTACATAGAAATTTTAAAGAAAGATGAATTTGATTATTCACCTTTAAAAGAAGTTGCTGGTATTGGAAGTTTTTCTTTAGCTTATAAAGCAGATTTATTTGAATTAGATGATATTAAAAACTTAGCATTAGAAGAAATTAAAAAAGAAAACGGAAAAACATTTAAAGTTCATGCTAGAAGAATTGACAAATCGTTCCCATATATTAGCGATGAAATTAATCGTGAAATCGCTAGTGTAATTTTAAAAAATACAGACTTAAAAGTTGATGTTCATAATCCTGATATTCTTTTATCATTAGAAATTAAACCAGATGGAATTTATATGTTTACAGAAACTATTAAAGGAATTGGAGGCTATCCATCAGGATCTACAGGAAGAGCATTAATGATGTTAAGTGGTGGAATTGATTCACCAGTTGCTACTTATTTATTAATGAAAAGAGGAATAGAAGTAACTTGTATTCATTTTGCTGCACCACCATATACAAATGCTGGAGTTATTATTAAATTAGAAGATTTATTATCTAAATTAAATATATATCAAGATAAAATAAATTTATTTATTATTCCATTTACTAAAATTCAAGAGAAGATATATGAAATATCAACTGAAGGATATCCAATAACAATTATGAGAAGAATGATGTATCGCTTATCTGAAATGCTTGCTAATAAACTTCACATTAAAGCAATAGCAAATGGAGAATCAATAGGACAAGTAGCTAGTCAAACAATCGAATCGATGTATGTTATTAATTCAGTTACTAATTTCCCTATCATTAGACCATTAGCAACTTATGATAAATTAGATATTATTAATATTTCAAAAAAGATTGATTGCTACGATATTTCTATTAGACCATACGAAGATTGTTGCACTATATTTACAAACAAAAACCCTAAAACTAAGCCAAAGATGAAGGAGTGCGAAATTATTGAAAATAAATTTGATTTTACGCCTTTATTAAATGAAGCAATTGAAAATGTTGAATTAAAAGTTATCACTAATATAAATAATAATTAAGATAAATAAAAAACCTGATGGATAATCCATCAGGTTATTTTAATAAATTCAATTAAGTTTAATTATTTTGCTTCTTTAGCAATTTTAACTAAATCTTTGAATCCAGCTTCATCGTGAATAGCGATTTCACTGAGCATTTTTCTATTGATGTCGATTTTGTTAACTTTTAAACCGTGCATAAATTTGCTATAAGAAATGTCGTTCATTCTGCATGCAGCATTGATTCTTTTAATCCAAAGTTTTCTGAAATCTCTTTTGATATTTCTTCTATCAATGTAAGCATACATATGAGAACGCATTACTTGTTCTCTAGCAGTTTTGAAAAGTAAATGTTTACTTCCAAAATAACCTTTAGCTGATTTTAAGATCTTTTTTCTTCTTGCGTGTGTTGTTGGACCATTTTTAACTCTCATGATTCTAACCTCCTATTGTTGAATGAGATACTTAATTCTCTTCATATCGGAAGTGCTAACAACAGTAGCCTTTCTTAAGTGTCTCTTTTGTTTGTGAGTTTTGTGTGGAGCTAAGTGTGAAACATATGCGCGATGTCTTACAACTTTACCACTACCAGTAACTTTAACTCTTTTCATTAAAGCTCTTTTTGATTTCATTTTTGGCATAATTTTCTCCTTCTTTCTACTTTTTAATTTTACTTGCTAATACACAAGTAAGCCATTTACCATCAAGAGAAGCAGGCTTCTCTATGATTGCATATTCAGAAACGTATTCAATGAACTTATTTAGAACATCTTCGCCCATATCAACATGTGACAATTGACGTCCTCTAAATCTAACGCCTACTTTTACTTTATTTCCATCTTGTAGGAAACGTATAGCAGCTTTAACCTTAGTTTGGATATCGTGTTCACCGATTTGTGGAGTTAATTGAACTTCCTTAATTTCAACTATACGTTGATTCTTTTTAGCTTCTTTAGCTTTCTTTTGAGCTTCGAAACGATATTTTCCGTAGTTGATAATTTTACAGACTGGTGGATTAGCATTAGGTGCTACACATAATAAGTCTAAATCGTATTCTTCAGCCTTTTTAAAAGCATCAAATCTAGACATTTTTCCAAGTGATTCACCATTAGGTCCTATAACTAAGACTTCTTTAAAGTGAATTCTTTCATTAACGATATCGCCATTAAATTTATCATTTTTGCGATTTTTAATATCCTGCTGATTATTAGGATTTTGGGTTTGTGCTATAGTATTTTCCTCCTGAAATAAATAAAACGGACGCATAAATTCATGCGCCCGTTGAGTTTACAAAATTAACATTTGTAGCTATTGACCAATTAATTATTTATTAATCTGGTGAGAAGCAGGCGCTTTTCTTTCTACGTTCGTTTAATATTATATATATAACTAAATTAGAATACAACAATTATTTTGATAATTTATGGTTCCATATTAAGTTATTAAATGACAAACTAAACGCAATTTTTAAATTACCTTTTAATAAGTTAAAATAAAAGTGTCTTCTTTGCTGAAAATAGGAGGTTAAAAATGAAAAAAGACACAAAGAGGTTAACTGTTGATGATCGCCTTAAAATAGAGGTTATGGT
>JALEXS010000014.1 GCA_022780025.1 Mollicutes bacterium
ATGATTTTACCTCCGATTTATTTGCTGGATTCCACATACTTTTCTCAATTTATACTTGTGCGAAATGAAACGTCAAAGCGTTATCTAACTGATTAAAATTGTAAAAGAAAAGCTGTGGTAAGAGTCTCCTTAAACAGTCAAAGCTGTATGGTTACAGAAACAAATCCACAGCAGATTCATTATACAATAGATGGAGATCTTTTCCAACATTCTCAAGAAAGGAGAAATTCTAAATTACTCAATTATTGAGATAAATTTAGAATACAAGAAAATCATTATGAAAAAAATTGCAAAAATATTATTACTGTCTACAATTACATTTTCTACTTTTAGTTGTAATAATCAAAAAGAAGATCCTACAGTTCAATTATTAAAGAATAAAGAAGCTATTTTAAAGTCTTTAAACAATCTTAAAAATGGCAACTTTACTTTAAGTTATGAGATCAATTCTATTAAATATGAAGATATAGTTACAAAAAATTATTACTATATATCTTATTTAAACTTAGGTGCTATTTTGTTGAATACATATGGGGAAACACCTTTTTCGTATGACTTTGAAATTTCAAATAATAAAATTAATATTAAAGGTCAGTCATTTAACGAAGAGAATACAAGTCAAAACGTTACAGATTTAAATAAAGGTAATGCTCTTAGAAATTTACCTGAATTTAATGACAGCAATCTGTTGAGTTTAGAGAAAACTACTGATAATAAACTTGTTATTAGTGATGCTAATATTGTCAATATTTTTTCAGCTCAACTTGATTTTTATGGTATAAAAAGAATTTTAGTTTCATTAGATAATGATAAAAATACAGTTTTAGAGTTTCAATACATCGATAATAATACAAAAGAATATGTAACTTTAGCACAAGGAGGCAAAGTCACTATTAAAAATATTGGTACATCCAAAATTGATATCGTAGATTCATATTTATCTTCATTTACTAAACCAACAGAGAATTTAGTTGATAAAGCGACTAATATATTTGGAAATGTCTCATATGTTTCTGCAATTTATGATGTTACATTAGAAGAAGGTGGAAATCAAAAAGCACTTAAAATTCAAGATACCTCTTTAGATATTTATAATAATTATGTAGCTATCGAAGATTATCAAGATGACGTTAAGATTTCGAGTTTAACATATAAAAAGGCTGGTGATGAAGGCAATTTAATCAAAATTGGTGTCAACGGTAAAAACGAAGTTATTAGTCAACCTACAACCCTCAAATATAGTGATTTTGGTTTTATATCAAAAGATAATTTTGAATTAAATAAATTTGTAAAACTTAATAAAAACGATACTGCTTATACTTATGTTGGTGATAACGCCTCAAATCTTGCATTTTCAATTACTCAAGATTCAAAAATTTATAGTCGGAAGTGTCAAGAAATCAAAGTTACATTAGATGAAAATAATAATGTTGGTGAATTTAACTTCTTTACAGGTTTATTACTTGATAAAGATACTGGAAAATATTTCTATAGATGGATAAATACTAGAGTCTTAAAAGAAGTTAATAAAGTCGAAGAGAAAGAAAATAAGAAAACTCCTTCTAAAGATGATGCAGCAATTAAAGAAGTTCTTAATTTAATTAATAATGAAGATGCTCAATATACAGTTAAAACCATCGATCAAGCTTGGGAAGGTACTCGTGAAACATATTTTATAAAAGGAACTAATTTCATTTTAAAGCCAACATATATTGTTGCAGGTGAAACAAAAAAATTCGAAAAAGAATCATATGAAGGATATTATAAAACTAACGATGGTATCTATAAATTTGCATATAAGGAAGATAATACTATCACTTTACTTGGCGAACCATATAAAGATAAAACATTAAAAGATTTTATCAATTTTGATTTATCAAGTGAGATTCTTTATAAAAAGGATGAAAGCACTATTATTACATACTCTGATATTATAAATATTGGCAATTCTATTGGCTTTAGTTTAAATCCATTAACAATTGATCCTTCTACTTTAGAAATAAAATTAGATAATAATAAAATTTCTACAATTTCTTATTCATATGGTTATTCTAAAGAAAGCATTTCATTCAATTATGAATCCACTTCTTTAAATAATACTTTAAAAACTAATTTAGATGAAGCTATCAAAACAACTTCTTCTACAACTGAATTTAAAAATTGGAATTCTCTCCCTGATAATTTCTCAAAAAATACATATTCTAGTTTAGTTGACCAATTTGGTGAAGAATTTGCTAATAAAATTCCTTGTTATTATGTATCAAGTTTAGAAAATACTGGTAACGATTTTGATGGCTATTATGATGATTATACTGATGAAAGCAACCCATTCTTTAAAATAATGTTTGCAAGTGTTTATGAACAAAATTATGTAAATAATTATATTCAATATTTAAAAAAACTTGGTCTTTCTACAACTGATGATAAGACATTCTTAAGCAAAGATGGATCATTTAAATTAGTAATTACTGCAGAAAACGAGGATGAAGATTGTTCAACTGCATTTGTTCATATTTATAAATTAAAATAACGATTTCTGAAATAATAGTGGAGTTTTGCAAGGTTTTTGTGATTTATGGCATTATTTTAATAAGATTTCACGAAAAAATAATCGCTTTTAATTTACTAGAATATTACTAAATGTTTACTAAAATTATAAAACTCAATTTAAAAAGGAATATCAAATGAAAAAAATAAAATTACTTCTAATAACTATATCATCAATAGGTTCTTTTATTTTTTCGTATTCCTATAATACTTTATTAACAAAAGAATTTATTCATACTAATAAAGTTACTTCTACTATTAAATATGTAAACAAAAATATATTACACAATGAAGAAAGTGAAATAATAAAACTTTCTTCATTTGACCCACGTAATGAATTAACACCAGTTAAAGATCAAGGAGATACAAATTTGTGTTGGGCTTATAGCGCTATTAATGCTTCTGAAGCTTCTATTTTAAAACAAGGATTAGGAAATAAAGATACTTTAAATCTTAATCCAAAAGCTTTAGCTTATCGCACATTTGTAAGAAACGTCGATCCTCTTCAAAATAATAATAATTATTATAAAGATACATCTAATTGGCTAAATGCCTCTGGAAGAATCGATCAAACTCCTTCTATTTTAAGTATGTGGCAAGGCCCAGTTAGTGGAGATAAACCTGCCATAGATGTTTATAATAATTCTTTATATCGATTAGAAAGTGCAAATCTAATTCATTCTAATTTAGATAAAGAAGATAGAATATTAGAAATTAAAAAAGCTATTGCTAAATATGGAGCTGTTACAGCTTCTTGTTATTATAATGGTGGACAGATTCAATATTATAACGATGGTGCTATAACTAACGGGGTAGCTCATGCAATTACTTTAATTGGATGGGATGATAATATTGATAAAAGTCTATTTAAACCAAGTAATGTAAATAGGAACGGCGGATGGCTTGTAAAAAATAGTTATAATGATAATCCATATTTTTACTTAACTTACGAAAGTACAATCTCTTCTACTACATCATGGGCTTTTACTTATACTGATAAAGAAAGTTATGATTATAATTATTATTACGACAATAACGATACAGATTTTGGCATTTATAAAAAGACAAAATATGCTAATGTTTATCAAGCTAAAAAGGGAATTGATGGAAAAGATGAATATATTGAAGCTGTTAATGTTGGTTTTTATGGTAATGATGCTGATGTAACTATAAAAGTATATACTGATTTGCCCGGTTGGGGACAAACTTCTATTGAAAAAGGAACTTTAAAAGCGACTAAAACTCAAAGATTTAAATATGGTGGATATCAAACTATAAAATTAGATACTCCAATCAAAGTATCATTAAATTCATATTTTTCAATTGTATGTGAAGTTAAAAACGAATCAAATAATGCATATATTAGTGTAATTTTATCAGATACTAAAAAGCCATCTTTTATGAGCACATATGATGGATATGATTATATAAATAATGGTGGAGCTATTGCTAGAATAAAAGCTTATACAAAATGCAAAAGTAACGAACACGTTCATGACTTTAATGAACCTACTTACACATGGAATGAAGATAATAGTAAAGTAACTGCAAAAAGAGTGTGTAAAGATGATATAACTCATATTGAAGAAGAAACTGTAAATACTTTTATTACTATTACTAAAAATTCTACTTGTATAGAAAAAGGTAATAAAAGAATTACCACAGAACCATTTAAAAATAGCGCATTTACTACTCAATATAAAGATATTGAATTACCTTTAAGTGATCATACTTATACCGACTGGATCGAAGAAATTGCTCCTACTGAAGATAAAGAAGGAATTAAGGGACATAAAGATTGTAGTGTTTGTCATAAACATTTTGATAAAGATAATAATGAAATTATAGATTTATCAATTCCTAAATTAATTAAAACTTATTCAGTTACAATTATTAATGGAACAGGTAGTGCTAATAATGTTACTAAAGGTACTTCTATCACTATTTCTCCTAATAAGCCAGTAGAAGGAATGAAATTTATTCATTGGAAAGATAAAAATAATAATATTATATCTACATTAGAAAATTATACTTTTATTGTTGAAGATGATGTTTATTTAATTACAGTTTATGAGCCTATTAAAATAGAAGATAATTCCACTGATACTGATAATAAAGAAAATAATAATTATAAATCAACTAATAAAATAATTATTAATATATTAATTTCTATTTCTAGTATCACTATTGGTGGTTTAATTATCTTTATAATAATTAAAAAGATTATATTTAAAAAATAAAATTATATTACTTAATAAGAATTTATTTTCCCCATTCAGCTATAGCATAACCACGTGGATATAATCTAGTACCACGAAAATCTATAGCTCCTTCTTTATATTGTCCATTATAACCATCTTTTCTTAAACTAAATAAATAATCTTTATTAACCTCTTCTTTAGTTGCCCATAAATAATAAGAACCATCATCTAGTGCTAGATAATTTTGTAACTCATTATTATTAAAACAATTATTCAATTTGAAAATTCCAACATCAGACTTAACTGTCATTTTTAAGTCCTTATAAGAAGTATTGTTATATGTCCATTTATAAGTAAAAGAAAGTACGAGTTCCCATTTATCATTTATTTTAATATCAAAATCATTACTAGAAGTTTTATTTTTATAGCAAAATTCATATGTATCATCTTTATTCATTGTTAGTCTTATTATGTCATTTGCATTATCTTTAGCTGCACTAAATTGATAATCATTAAGCATATATTCCTTAACTTTATTTGAAGGAGAGCAGCCAAAAAGTAATAAAGAAATTAATAATCCTGAACTTAAATAATTTATTTTTCTCATAATTTTTTATAACAATTAATTAAAAACGCCTCAATGAATAAATATATATGGTAAAATTGTCATAAAAACATTGTATTTTGTTATTTTATACAAAAGCCAACAAATCATATACGCGTACTTCATAAATCTTCACCAATTTATTACGCCACAGCGTATTTTTCATAAAAATGTCAAATTATTACGATTAACTAGAAAAATTTTAGCAATATTATAAAAATTTTTAGTATTAAAAATCTTTTTTATTATCAATTTATTGTGCTTATATTATGTGCTCTATTCAAAATTACAAATGATTTTATTAATTTTAAAATATCAATTTATCTTTATCCTATATATGCATTATCAGCAGTATTTTTAAAATTCTGTTTAGCAAGCCACTCTTCTTCATCTTTATTTTCTGGTATATCGATTCTTTCTATTTTGAAAACAACTGGACGAGTACCATCATTACAACAAGCAATCATCATGCGATCATCATTTGTCCATCCTTTCATGATGGAACCTCCTTGAAGTGCTGTATATACATATCTACTTACTGCATCCCAAGCTTCGCCACAAAACTTACCATTCATCAAATGATAGAAATCATCTTTCTCTGGTGTTCTATCCAGTATAAATTCATCTCCAACATGAAAGAAAGGACATGGTCCAGACTTAGGATTTGCTAAATATTTCTCTTGAAGTTCTGGAAATACCTTCGTTTCCAATACTGTTATTTTGCTGTTAATCACGGATATAAAATGTACATAAGGGGATGCGGATATTTTTTTGGACTAATATTGATTATAATTTAACATAAATTCATTTGGGGATAAATATCCTAATCGTTTCTTAATTCGTTTATTTTTAAACCAGATTAAATATTTTTCTAATTCAGTAATAAAATCATCACATGTTGTATATTTCCAATCATTTGGATAAAAGAACTCATTTTTAATTGTTCCAAAGAATCCTTCACACATTGAATTGTCTGGAGAACATCCCTTTCTAGACATAGATCTTTTATAACCATATTGTTCCATTAACTTTATCCAAGAATCTATTCTATAATGGAAACCTCTATCGCTATGAATTAGTATCCCGCAATCACCAATAATTTCATGAGCTTCCTTTAACATTTTATTAGTTAATTCAGAATTAGGAGATTTACCAATTCTCCAAGTAATAGGAGAACCATCGAAGCAATCAATAAGAGGGGACAAATAAACTTTACCATCTTTTAATGCAAATTCGGTTATATCTGTAAGAGCTTGTTTATATGGTTTAGTTACAATAAATTTTCTATTAACTATGTTTTCAACTTGTGGACTTATTTCTCCTTTATAAGAAGAGTACTTGAGTTTTGATTTTGGCATATAAACAAATAATTTTTCTTCTTTCATTAACCTAATAATCACTTTTTCAGAAATAACAATTCCATACGATTTAGCCAGCTCTTGTTTTACTCTTCTATATCCATAACATTCATAATTATTAAAAAATATTTCTTTAATGATTTTCCTTATAATTAAGTATTTATCAAAGTTTAGTCTTTTTATTTCATAAAAATATGTCGAACGTTTTAAGTGGATTATTTTAAGCAACTCATTAATTTTATATTCTTCTTTTAAGGCGTTGATTATTTGAGTTTTTTCTTTATTGCTTAATAGAGAATAATCAACGCCTATTTCTTTTTTTAATATTTCGTTTGCTTTTTTTAGAACTTTATTTTCAAGTTCGAGTTTTAAATGTTCTTTTCGAAGAGCTATTATTTCTTCTTCGAGTTCTTGTTTTGATTTATCTTTCTTTTTCATAATTGGTTCACCAGTTAGTTCTTTTTGCCATTCATATAAAGTAACTCTACTAACATTATACTTATTAGCAACAGTAATTGCTGACGAATCTCTTGACACTAAATCGACAATAGCTTTTTTCTTATCATCATCGTTTAATATCGCTGCTTTTTTATGAATTTTGTGTTTTCTAGTCCATCTTTTATCTTTTTTTACCCATGATTTTAATGATGAAGGGGATGGATAACCAAATTTTCGGCATGCTTTAGTTATATTTTCGCCATGATTAAAGTAATATTCTATTACTGCCTCTTGCTCTACTTTACTCCACTTTGATGATTTATTCCTCTTCCTTGAAATTAAGGGTTCTCCATTTTTTCTTTTATCTCTCCAAGATCTTAATGTATAGCGATTAATTCCTAACGCTTTTGCGGTTTTAGATAATTGTCCATCATAGGTATCTAACAAATTTAATGCTTTTT
>JALEXS010000011.1 GCA_022780025.1 Mollicutes bacterium
TCCATATTTTCTTGCCAAATAACACAAAGGAATGTGATATTCCAAGTGTTCAACCAAAATAATTTCCCTCTTTTTTTCTAAAGAAATCTTCATAAAGCTAACCTCCAATAATTAAGTTTTAATTTTGGGGTTCACAGGGAACCTCATTATTTTTATTAAATATGGACTTAATTTATCCTTTATTAGTAACATTAGTTATTGAAACTCCTATCTATTTCTTTTTATTAAAAAAGAAAAGTTTTTTATATTTTATTATCTTATTAATGATGAATGTTACTAGTAATTTAAGCTTTAATTTATGCTATGGTTATTTAACAAATAATGCACTATGGTTTTTAATTGTAGGTGAAATAATAGTATTTTTATTAGAAGCATTAATAATTAAAATTTTAAAATTATATGGATCAATTTTAAAATGTTTAATCATATCTTTTATTAGTAATTCTGCTTCTTTAGTAGTTGGATTAATTTTAAATTACATAATAAAAATAAGTGCTTATAATAACACTTATTTTGTAATTTGTATAATTTTATCAATTATATATTTATTTGAGTTTTTGCTTGTTTTTGTGTTTTCTATAATAAAAAATAGAAAGATAAACGATGGTACCAATAACAGTAATTATGAGAATTGAAAAATAAATAATTGCTATTTTTTCTACTTTGTCAAATGTTTCGTGTTTTCTATTATAGTAATCATTACCTTTTAATAATATACAGTTAATTTTAGTGTCATTTGATAATGCACGGTTAAAAGTAATTTGAAAATCTTTATAATTTATTGCTTTATCTTTATGTACTCTAATAAAAGATGCATAAGTATTATTTGGTGTTACATTATTTTCAACAATATAGAATATAGCATCAGAAATAAAAGTAGTCACCTTATCAACATGTATATCAGTGTAACAAGTAGTAAATGTTTTTCCTGTTTCTACGTCAGTATTAATCACGTAACGATATGATAAATCTAATTCTGCATAAATAACATCATTCGCATAATAAGAGCCATAAATTTTTAAATTATCATAATTTTGAATTTGTTCAAAATTGTAATTCACATTTTCGGTATTTTTTAAAGTAAAAGTATAAGTAAAATTTTTAGGAATTAATGTTTTTCCACTATATCTTTCGATTAATTTTATATTAGTATTTGAGTATTCCAAAAATAAAGAATCTATAATGTCATACATTGAATTTTTAAAAACGCATGTTAATTCATCGCCAGCTGAATTTAAAGCAAAAGTAATGTGTTCATTTGTAACGTGATCAATTTGAAAATCTAGTGGATGAGGGCTAGGCATTGGTGCGTTTGACATTAATAACGGAAGTAATAATGTTAAACCTAATTTCTTTCCTTTTTTCATAAAATCTCTCCTTTTTTTGGAAAACCCTGCAAAACCAATGTTTTTTTACAAATTATTAATTACTAAAAAATTACTAATTATTTACTACTAACAAAATTATATACGATGAGCATTTATTTATAAAGGCTTTTCAAAAAAATGTCCATGTGTATCTAGCTCATTATTAAACGTACTATTAATACCTCTTATAGCATTATTATAAGAATTAATAATGTTAATAATTTCTTCATTAGATTCGTCAGTGAAAACTAATCTAAAATAATTTACACCTTTGATTTTATTTATATAATTTATATTATTTAATCTTTTAGAATTTAAAATATTAATAGTACAATCATTATTAAATCTAATAGGAAAAGTAGCAAAACGATCTTTCAATTCAAAATGATATTTCTTACAATCCCCACACATATTTAATCTTTTTAAAGGACAATATTTAGAATGCATTAAATATGTTCTACCATAAATAATTAATTCTAAATTTGGATAAGTATTATAATCTTTAAAATAATTAGATACTAAATTATTTATATAATTATAAGGAATTTCTTGAGATAAAGTTACTCTATCAAAACCTAAACTATTTAATATAGCTACACTTATATGATTAGTAACGTTAAAAGAATAATCGCTAATTAAATTGATATTTTTATTTTTATAATATTCAATAGATCCAATATTTCCAGTTAATATTTCATCAAAATTATCATATTTTTTAATATAAGTAGCATTATTTCTATTAATAATATTATTAAAATAAATATGCTTAATACCTAAACTTTTAACTAATTCATATTGTTTTATATTAGAGACTTCAACAGTTAAAGTAGGTTCTTCGTTCAATTCATAACTTTTAATATTTAAATTATTAGTTTCATTATTAATATCAATTTTAAATTTTAATCTTTCTATATTTAATTTATCTATTAAATCTCTTCTTAATTCATTTATTAATTTCAAAGGAATAAATATATTATTATCGATATTAATATTTAAATTATTAATAAAATAAGGAGTATCACCTAATTTATTAAGTTGATTATAAATATTTTTTTTAGTCGTGTTTTGTTTTATTGCTTTATCTACTATAAAATCACTAATAACTTCAACTTTATAATCTAAATAAGTACATTTAATTCCTATTTTATTACTAATAAAGGCATTAAATTCTATATCTATCGGTAATTTTTCATATTCTTTATTATTTTCTTTTAATTTTTCATCAATAGAATTTACTAAATTTGTATCTTTAACTTTATAAACTTTATCACCGATATTAACTTTTATATCTAAATAAATAATTCCTATTTTATTAGTTTCATTAACTAAATTAAAATTAGCATCAAATAATTTAGTAATTGGGACACTTATTTCTTTACTAATATCTTTATTATCAATTCTAATTTGATCACCTTTTGTTAAATTTTGTTTATTAAATAATCTAATCCAAATTTTATTCTTATTAATTTTACAAACTTCTCCTAATAAGTAACCAAAATTATTAGGTTTATCGATATTAGTTATATTTTTTATTTCATCATGAAATAAAAAACCTTTAGTATATTCTCTATTAAATATTTTATTTAAATTATTAGTATCTACTATTTTATTATCTAATAAATTACGATAAATATTAGTAACTTCATAAGTATATTCAGGTTCTTTCATTCTTCCTTCAATCTTTAAAGAATCTATAAATTTTAAATTATTAATAAAAGAAGAAGTATTTAAATCTTTCATTGATAAGATATAACTTTTATTAATAATTTTATTAGTATCTTTATTAATTAAAGAATAAATTTGTCTACAACAACCAGCACATCGACCTCTATTACCTGAACGATTACCAATCATTGAACTCATTAAACAATTACCACTATAAGATACACATAATGCTCCATGAATAAATACTTCTAGTTCAATATCTAATTTATCTTTAATTTCTTTAATAACTTCGATAGGAGTTTCTCTAGCTAATACAATTCTACTAGCACCTAATTCTTTCATAACTTTAGCACTATAAAAATTATCAACTCCAACTTGAGTAGAAGCATGAACTTTATTAGTTCCATATTTATCAGAAATATATTTAATTAATGTTAAATCTTGAACAATAATAGCGTCAATATTAAGACTCATTAATTTATCAATTAAAGTATAAACTTCTTCTAGTTCGTCATCATAAATAATTGTATTAATTGTAATATAAATTTTAACATTTCTTAAATGAGCAAACTTAATTAAATCTGGCATTTCACTAATATCAAAATTATTAGCATAAGCTCTAGCACTAAATTTATTTAAGCCTAAATAAATAGCGTTACAACCACCTTTAATAGCGCTATAAAACGATTCAATAGATCCACATGGAGATAATAATTCACTCATAATTTCAACTTTTTTATTTTATCATGAAAATTATGATTTATTAACTTTAAAGTTAAATCACTTTAAAGTATTATTACTATATGAACAAAATTGAATTACTTGCTCCAGTTGGAGATAAAGAAAGATTAATAGCTGCTATACATTTTGGTGCGGATGCAGTTTATTTTGCAGGAAAAAGATTTGGACTAAGAGCTTTTGCAGATAATTTCGATGAAAATGAAATAATTGAATCTATAAATTATGCTCATAGTCATTATGTTAGAGTTTATATAACTGTCAATATATTACCTCATAATAATGATTTTAATGGACTAGTAGAGTATCTACAATTTTTAGATAAAAGTGGAGCAGATGGAGTAATAGTTAGTGACTTAGGAATTGCTCATTTAGTTAAGAAATATACTTCTTTAGAATTACATGTTTCAACACAAGCTAATATTACTAATTTTGAGTCTGCTAACGTTTGGATTAACTTTGGTGCTAAAAGATTAGTTTTAGCTAGAGAATTATCATTATTAGAGATAAAAGAAATTAAAGATAAAATTGATAAAGATATCGATATTGAATGTTTTGCTCATGGTGCAATGTGCATTTCTTATAGCGGTAGATGTTTATTATCTAATTATTTTACAGGTAGAGATTCTAATAAAGGTGCTTGTGCTCAACCTTGTAGATGGAATTATGCATTAAGTTATAAAGAAGATAATGAAGATAGTGAATATTATCCAATAGAAGAAGATAGTCATGGAACTTATATATTAAATAGCAAGGATTTATGCTTAATTGAACATATTAAAGAATTAAATGAAGCTGGAATTAATAGTTTTAAAATTGAAGGAAGAATGAAATCTACTTATTATGTTGCAACTGTTATAAATGCTTATCGTAGAGCAATTGATAATTATTTAAATAATAAGGAAAAAACTTTTGATTATATTGACGAATTAAGAAAGACTAGTAATCGTGATTTTACTACAGGATTTTATTTTAATAGTGATCAAAAAACTAATAAAATTAGTTCTAAATTAAGCCAAACTTATGACTTTATTGCTTTAGTAAAAGAAGATAATAAAAATGATTATTGCTTAGTAGAACTTAGAAATAAATTTAAGGTTGGAGATACTTTAGAAATCTTATCTAGTGATGATAATTTTAATAAAACTATAAAAATAGAAGAAATTTTAGATCAAAATGGTAATAAATTAGAAGAGGTTAAAAAAGTAAAAGAATTAGTATATATTAAAACTAATTTAAGACTTAAATCGTTTGATATTTTAAGAAGGAAAAAAGATTAATGAAGCTAAAAGATAATAAAATTTTTAGATGGATCATCATACCAATATGTCTTTTATTATGCTTTTTTGGTAGATTTATTCCTGGTAATAGTGCCTTATCTAGTGATGCTATTGGTGTCATTTGTATATTTATTGGAACCTTGATTTTATGGCTAACAATTGGAATTGATTGGCCTAGTGTACTATGTATTTTTTCTTTAGGTTTTATAAATTCATATGGGTTTAGCAAGGTTTTTACTTCAGGATTCGGGAATTCTACTTTTGTATTCTTGCTATTTACATTTGTATGTACATACGCTTTAAGTAAGACTTCATTAATAAAAAGAACGGCTATATTCTTTGTCAATAATAAATTATCAAAGAAAAGTGGATTTTGGTTTAGTAATTTATTTTTAATCTCAGTTTTATTATTAGGACAATTTATTGCTCCTACTGTTTTATTTGTAATAATGCTTCCAATATTAGAAGAAATTTTAAATTTAGCAAAGATAGAAAAAGGAGATAAAATCGGAAAATTATTAATGCTTGGACTAGGATTTACTTGTTCAATAAGTTCAGGTATGACTCCAATTGCTCATGTTTTCCCTATTATTGCTATGAACACTGCTGAAATAACAGTTTCACCTTTAAATTATATGGCTATAGCTATTCCAACTGGATTATTAATCTTTATATTAATGCTAATAATGTTATGGATATTCCTTAGACCAGATACTTCTAAATTAAAAGATATAAATATTGAAGAAATAAAGAAAGATATACCTTCAATTGACAAAAAAGATATAGCAACTTTAGTTATTTTTATAATCGTAATTTTATTATGGATAATACCTAGTTTATTTAAAGATATATCACCTGATTTTTATAAATTAATTAATGGATATGGAACTGCAATGCCTCCAATATTAGGAACTATATTATTATGTATATTAAGATTTGATAATAAACCAGTAATAAAAATAGATGATGCTTTTAAAAATGGAGTCCCTTGGGGAAGTTTATTAATGTGTGCTGCTACTTTAACTTTAGGAAGTGTATTAAGTGATGATACTATCGGAATAAAATTATTTTTACAAAATAGTTTAGGAAGTTCATTAACCAATGTAAGTCCAATATTATTATTAATAATATTTGTATCTTGGGCAGCAATTCAAACTAATTTATCATCAAATATGGTTACTGCATCTTTAGTAAGTGCAGTTTGTGCTACTTTATTAAGAAGTATTGTTACTACTATAAATTTACCATCGATAATTTGTGTAATTGGAATGATGTCTGCGTTAGCTTTTGCAACACCTCCATCAATGCCTCATATTGCAATTATTAGTAGTAATGGATATTGCGAAACTAAAGATACATTAATCTATGGATCTATATTAATGGTTATTAGTATTATTTTATCCTTATTAATAGCCTATCCTTTAGGAACATTAATTTTATAAGGAGTAAATAAATTATGACTAAATTAGAATTATGTAGAAATGAAATTGATTTAATTGATGAAGAAATAATTAGATTATATGAAAAAAGAATGGAAATAGTAAAAGAAGTAATTAATTATAAATTAGATAATAATATAGAAATTTTAGATTCTTCTAGAGAAGAAAAAATGCTTAATAAAAATTTAGCCATAATCTCAAAAGAAGAATATAAAAAATATTATAAAGATGTTCTAACTGGCTTTTTAAAAGCTAGTAAAGAAATGCAAAAAGATATCTTAGATGCAAAAAAAGATGATTAAGCATCTTTTTTCATAGTTTTAGCACTTGATTTAGTAACAAATTTTCTAGAAAAGAATCTAGTAATAAATATAGTTAATTTATTTTTAAAACCTACAATAGCTAAAGTTTTATTCTTTTTAGATTTTTTATAACCAAAAGAAGCTACAACATTAGCATCAACTGGTTTAATTTTAGAAAAAGTATAATCATTATGAGCTAATTTAACAAAATTAGAATTAAATGGACCAGGACATAAAGTTAATAAATGAACATTAGTTCCTTTAAGCTCATAAGATATAGATTCACCTAATAATAAAACATAAGCCTTACAAGCGTGATAAGTACACATATATGGGCCAGGAATAAATCCAGCAATAGAACTAATATTTATAATATGTCCATCATTTTCTTTTAACATATTATCTAAAAATACTCTTGTAAAATATAATAAAGCATTACAATCTAGATTGGTCATATTAAGTTGCTTATCAATATTCATGTTTTTAAAATCTTCACGATCTCCAAACCCAGCAGCATTAACTACATTATTAACAAAAAAATTATTTTGAACTGTATATTCGTAAACCCTATTAAGCTCACTTAACTTAGTTAAATCTGCTTGTAAAGTAAAAACCTCTATATCCTTATATATAGAAAGAATTTCTTCTTTAACTTTATTTAAAGATTCATTATTAATATCTACTAACAATAAATTTTGTTTATCTTTAGCATATAACTTAGCAAATTCCTTGCCTAAACCGCTTCCAGCACCAGTAATAAATGTGATTTTCATATATTTTCCTTCCTAATTTTTATTTATATTTATTCTACATCAAATTTTATTGAAAAAATCGATTATTTTTCGTAAATTTTTAAACTAAATTCCGGATTTTTAGTTTTGTACGATTTTTATTAAACTAAATTCCGGATTTTATTTTAAAACTGACTTAACTTTAAGAAAAGCTATTATTATTAACAATTTAGAGCATACTAAAAACAACTA